>NZ_JACARS010000290.1:0-1027 GCF_013386485.1 Pseudomonas sp. P7758
GACACCGCCAACCTCAAGCTGCATTTCGACCCCAGCTACGTACAGATGGCCGCCGACGGCACGCTGTAAGAGGACGCGGCCATGCGCCTGATCAACCGTCACCCGGAACGCTCCAGTCGCCTGCTGTTGGTGCTGCTGCCCTTCGCCCTGCTGCTGTTCGCCTACTTCGTGGGCTCGGCCGAGCGCCTGGCAGACAACCCCAACGACAAGCTGCTGCCCAGCGCCGCACAAATGGGCGACGCAGTGAAACGCCTGGCCTTCAGCGCCGACACTCGCACCGGTGAATACGTGCTGTGGCAAGACAGCGCCTCAAGCCTGCGCCGTCTGGCGATCGGCCTGGGCATCAGCGCCCTCGCCGGCCTGTGCCTGGGCATTGCAGCCGGCACCTTGCCGCTGTTTGGCGCACCGTTGTCCCCCTTGCTGACGGTGCTGTCGATGGTGCCGCCGCTGGCGATCCTGCCGATCCTGTTCATCGTGTTCGGGCTGGGGGAATTGTCGAAAGTGATGCTGATCGTGATCGGTATCACCCCGGCCCTGGCGCGGGACCTGGAACAGCGGGCACGGGAAATTCCCGTGGAGTTGCTGGTGAAGGCACAGACCCTCGGCGCCTCCACCTGGACCCTGATGCTGCGGGTGGTGCTGCCGCAATTGCTGCCACGTTTGCTGATCTCCCTGCGCTTGATGCTCGGCTCGGCGTGGCTGTTCCTGATTGCAGCCGAAGCCATCGCCTCCACCGACGGTTTGGGTTACCGGATCTTCCTGGTGCGCCGCTACCTGGCGATGGACGTGATCCTGCCCTACGTGGTGTGGATCACCCTGCTGGCCTGGCTGATGGACTGGGGCCTCAAGGCCCTGACCCGGCGCGCGTTCCCCTGGTACGAAGGAGCGCGGGCATGAGCTTTATCAACGTCAACAATGTGTGGCAGCGCTATGGCGACCAGGTGGTATTGGAGCGCCTGAACCTGCACGTGGCCGAAGGCGAATTCTGCACCCTGGTCGGCACCTCCGGTTGCGGCAAATCGACCTT
>NZ_JACARS010000291.1:0-827 GCF_013386485.1 Pseudomonas sp. P7758
CCGCTGGTGCCACGTACGCAGGTGGCTGGCCCTGTGGTGCTGAAGGTCGAAGCGCTGGGCAAGGTGTTCCGCAGCCGCAGCGGTTGGTGGGGGCGGCGTACGACTCAGGCGTTGGATGCGGTTCAGCTGCAATTGCGTGAAGGCGAGACGTTGGGGATTGTGGGGGAGTCGGGGTCGGGCAAGTCGACCCTGGGTCGGTGCCTGGTGCGTTTGCTGCGTGCTGACAGCGGGCGGATCGAGTGGTTGGGGCGGGAGGTCGCGGGGTTGTCTGAAGGGCGGCTGCGAGCGTTGCGCAGTGATGTGCAGATGATTTTCCAGGATCCGTTTGCGTCGCTCAATCCGCGGCAGACGGTGGGGCAGATTGTTATGACTGGGCCTTTGGTGCAGGGGGTTTCCAAGGAGGATGCCGAGCGGCGGGCCCGTGAGTTGCTGGGGTTGGTGGGGTTGCCGGCAGCGGCGTTTGAGCGGTTTCCTCATGAGTTTTCCGGGGGGCAACGGCAGCGCATAGGGATCGCCCGGGCGTTGGCGGTGGAGCCTAAGGTGTTGATCGCTGATGAGTGTGTATCGGCGCTTGATGCGCTGATCCAGGTGCAGATTCTGGAGTTGCTGGAGTCGCTGCAGCGGCGGTTCAGGTTGAGCATTGTGTTTATTACTCATGACTTGCGGGTGGCTGCGCGGTTGTGCGACCGGATTGCGGTGATGCGTCAGGGGAGGGTGGTGGAGCAGGGGGAGACGGCGGCGCTGTTTGCTGATGCGCGGCATCCTTATACGCGGGAGTTGTTGATGGCTGAGGCCATCTGACTTGGGGTGTTGGGGTTTGTGGCATA
>NZ_JACARS010000292.1:0-374 GCF_013386485.1 Pseudomonas sp. P7758
GCCTAAACGATATCGGGGACTTGCGATGTACATGCTTTGGTTCAATACATACGTGACCCAGTGGAGGATATACAGTTCATCCAGTACCTGCATCGGGCCAGCATAATCATGTCATCTGGGAAGTGGCCGTAGGGACATCATTAGTGATTAAATGTCGTTTTGCTAGTATACGTCTAGGCGTCACCCGCCATCTCTGTGCAGGTGGGCCGACGAGACATTGTCCCTGATTTCTCCACTACTAATAGCACACACGGGGCAATACCAGCACAAGCTAGTCTCGCGGGAACGCTCGTCAGCATACGAAAGAGCTTAAGGCACGCCAATTCGCACTGTCAGGGTCACTTGGGTGTTTTGCACTATTAGATACCCTAGTA
>NZ_JACARS010000293.1:0-911 GCF_013386485.1 Pseudomonas sp. P7758
GTATCACCCTGGCCCAGGCCGGGGTGCTGCTGGCGGCCAACCGCCTGGTGCGGATCTTCGGCTACAAGCATGTTCTGAATTTCTACGCCCGCAACGGTGATCGGCTGACGTGCTCCATTGCCGCCGGCGCGGCGGCGGTGTGTGCTCTTGGCAACTCGATGCTGTCCGGGTTTGCGGCCTTGCTCGGGCTTCGGTTGGTCTGGGGCCTGTGTTTTGCGGCGTTGAACCTTTCCACTCAAGTATTGGCTACCTCTGAACCGCTGGGTGCGGCGCGGCGGGCGGGGCGGTCGCGGGCGTTGATTGCCCTGGGGCCGATGCTGGCCTTGCCGTTGGGTGGGTGGCTGACGTTGCAGGTGGGGCCGCGGCCGATCTTCTGGATTCTGGCGGTGTGTTGCCTGGTGGGGTTGTGGATGGCGCGGGGGTTGCCGACTGCGGGTCACAATTTGCATGGCACGCCGGGGCGGCGGTTCAAGTTGCCTGACAGTGTGGCGACCTGGTCGTTTATCGAAGGGGTGGCGCTGGATGGGCTGTTTATCTTTGGCCTGTCGATTCAGGCGCAGAAGCTGCTGGGGGGCAATGCGGTATTGATTGCCGGTGGGTTGATGGCGCTGCGATATGTTTCGGAGTTGCTTCTGAGTCCGCTGGGGGGGCGTGCTGCGCAGCAGTTTGGTGCTACGTCGATGTTGCTGCTGTTTTCGTTTCTCAGTGCGTTGGCGTTGGGGGCGTTTGGTAGTCATTGGGTGATTGTGGGGGCGGCGGCGGTGTTGGTGCTGCGGGCGTTGCAGTTGCCGTTGGTGACGACGCTGGTGGCGGAGCGTAATCCGGGGGCGATGCGGGTTTCGGCGTTGGCGTCGAATGCGGTGTGGCGTGATGTGGGGGCGGGGCTTGGGCCTTTGCTGGCGGGGTTGTTG
>NZ_JACARS010000294.1:0-478 GCF_013386485.1 Pseudomonas sp. P7758
GCGCCGACTTGTAGCAGGACTGCCACGGTGTGATGTGGTCGTTGGTGCCGGCCAAAGAATAAATATCGGCAGTGACCTGCTTCAGGTCGATCGGCGTGCCGCACACTTCCAGGGCATTGGCGCGCACCAAGGGATTGTTCTTGAACAGTTCGATCAGGTCGCCATGGAACGCGGCCGGCAAGCGGGTGGTGTCGTTGTTCCAGAACAGGATGTCGAACACCGGTGGCTCGTTGCCCAGCAGGTAGTTGTTGACCCAGTAGTTCCAGATCAGGTCATTGGGGCGCATCCAGGCAAACACCTTGGCCATGTCGCGGCCTTCCAGCACACCGGCCTGGTAGGAATGGCGCTTGGCCGCTTCCAGGGTCTGTTCGTCGACGAACAACGCCACCTGGGTGTCCAGGGTGGTGTCCAGCACGCTCACCAGCAGGGTCAGGGCGTTGACCTTCTTCTCGCCCAGCGCCGCGTAGTGGCCCAGCAG
>NZ_JACARS010000034.1:0-31090 GCF_013386485.1 Pseudomonas sp. P7758
CTCCCTCACCACAGCAAGCTCCCTCGCCACAGCAAGCCCCCTCGCCTCAGCGTTCTTCAGCGCTTGGGCTCCAGCGACACCAGGCGCGGCTTGATGGATTTCTCGCGCACCTCAAGCAACGCCAGGGTCACCGGCAACTTGAAACGTCGCCGCCCTGCACTGCCAGGGTTGAGAAACAGCCGCTCGCCGTGCCACTCGATCAATGGTTTGTGAGAGTGGCCAGTGATCACCAGCCGGATGCCCGGATCAAGCTCCTTCGGCACATCGGCAACGTCATGCACCAGCAACGCCCGCCAGCCGTTCAAGTCAAAATCCAGCCGGTCAGCCAAATGCTCTGCCCACGCGGCATCGAGGTCATTATTGCCGCGCACCACATGCAATGGCGCAATCGAGGCCAGCAACTCAAGGATCTCCGGGCTACCGATGTCCCCGGCGTGAACAATCTGCTCGCACCCTTCCAGGGCCGCCAGGGCCTCGGCACGGAGCAAGCCGTGGGTATCGGAAATCACACCAACTTTCATGAACGTCTCCTGTGCAAAACCCCGGCGCGATCCACCGGGTGGCTTGCAATCAATCATTGCACTGCCTATATTTCCCGCCTGGCGCCATCTACGCCACCATCCGCGGAAAGGGCTGCGCCCAAGACCTTGACTGAATATCACATTTCTACGACTCCCAACCTTAAAGCGGACAAGGTTTGTACAAGGAGATCGTATGTCGCAATCATTCTCGTCCACTAACGGCCGTATCAACCTTGAGCAGCAGCGCAAGCGCGCCAAGGAACTTTTGCAGCGCCTGAAAAGCGCCGATGCCGCCACGACGCCCACCTTATCCGATGCCCAATGGTCGATCGCCAAGGAACTCGGTTTTCCCAGCTGGCCCAAGCTCAAGGCCCACGTCGATGCGGTGGATTTTGCCGCCCGCCATCCAGGTTTCGACGCCAGCGATGAAGCCCGCACCACCCACTGGCGCTGCGGCAATGATATCGCCCACAGCCTGGGCGTGGCGGGGTTCAAGGGCCGCTTCCGGATGCTGATTGACCCATTGTGCATGGGCCCGGTGCAGGACCTGCCTGCCGAGCAATACCAGGCCGTTCGCAGCCGCTATATCAGCCAGGTGTTTGCCATGGATGAGGCCGAAGTGGCGCGCCGGCATGCGGACGAATATCACCATCTTGAACAACTGGGCAGCGCCGGCCACAGCGTGTTGTGGTGTGAGGCGGATACGTACGATCAGTTGTTCCTAATTCGCGCGCTGGCTGGGCTTGAGCATCTGCCTGAAAAACTGGAGTTGATCGAAGTCGATCGTATCCCCGGCGTGCAGCGTTTTATCGGCATCGGCCAACTGGCGCCTGAAGTATTGGCGTGGCTGTGGCCGCAGCGTCGGCGGGTCGATGAGGACATGCTGAAGCTGGCGCGGCAGGCCTGGCTGGCGTACTGCGACAGTTCGCCGGTCAAGCTGGCGGAACTGGCCCAGAGCAACCATACAGCCCTGCCCTTGCTGGCCCCGGCGTTGCGTCGGCAGTTGCAGGAGTTACCGGGTGTGCGGGACGGTTTGTCACTGACCGAGCGCCTGTCCCTGCACTACGTGGATGAGGCCGGGCCGGTGCCGTTTGGCCGGGTGTTCGCCGAGCTGATGGGCAAGCGTGAACCGCTGCCGTACCTGGGAGACATGATGTTTCATGCGCTGATGCGGCCGTTGATCGATGGCGAGAATCCCCTGTTGATCGAGTCCGGGGCCCAATTGCAATGGCCGCAGCGGGTGTTGGCGCTGACTGCGCTGGGTCGCCAGGTTCTGAACGGCGCAGCCTACTGGCCGGATCATGCAACGGAAGAACGCTGGGTAGGTGGCGTCTGCCTGCGACCGCGCCACCCGCACTGGACAATTGACGAACATGGCATGCCCGTGTGGCGTGATTGATTCTTCGCGACAGCTTTGATCTGTGTCATGTTGAGCCAAACAGGTAACGGTTCAGCGCGATGACCTTACAACAGCTCAACTACTTTCTCGCCGCCATCGAGCACGGTACGTTCTCCAAGGCGGCGGAAAGCCTGCATATTTCCCAACCCTCATTGTCCGAGCAGATCCTGCGGCTGGAGGAGCACCTGGGTACCCACGTGTTCATCCGCACCAATCGCCGACTGATGCTCACCGAAGCCGGACGCCGCCTGCAGCCATTTGCACAAGGCATGGTGACGTCAGCACGCCAGGGCTATGAAGCGGTGCAGGCTGTGCGTGAACTGTCCGGTGGCGTGGCCAGTTTTGGCACCTTCGGCACCGCCCACCACTATTTCCTCACGGACCTGATCGAGCAGTTCCGCACCCAGCACCCGGATATGCGGATCAAGATCGTCGGCTATAACTCCTCGGAAATCGCCGAGCTGGTGAGCCAGGGCGAAATTGAAGCGGGGCTGGTGATGCTGCCGATCAAGCAGCAGAACCTGACCGTCAGCGAGCCGGTCTGGTCGGCCCAGGTCGGCTATATCAGTGCCGACCCGGAGCGACTCAAGGGCCCGAAAACCATCAGCGACCTGGCGGTGGCACCGTTGATTCTCACCGAGGCGCGCTGGCGCACCGCCGACCCGATTCGCCGGTTGTTGGGGCAATTGGCGTCCAAGGGCGGCGAGGTGCTGGACCCGATCATCGAAGTGGAGCACCAGATCACCGGCTTCGAGCTGGCTGCGCGCGGGCTCGGCGATGTGATTGCCACGCGCCCGATCCTGCATCAGCTGGGCTTCAATGATCGCTTGGGCTGGGTGCCGATCAGCCCGGCGATCTTCGAGGTATTCGGCTTTATCCATCGCCACGACACGCCTATTTCGCCGCCCACCCGGGTGCTGATCAACCTGATGCGCAGCCACTTGAGCCGCATCCAGAACCTGTATGCGCACCTGGAGACGCTCTAGCCATAGGGATCACCTATAGGAAACACATGACTTAGCCCATTCATCCACCTCTTGCCGAGCGGGATACTCCAGCCACCGACGCCACAACAGGCGCTTGAATGGGGAGCCAGCATGTCCAATCACTACTGCATCATTGGTGCCGGGGCCGCAGGGCTGGCGGCGCTGAAGACCATGACCGATGCCGGTTTCGAGGTGGACTGCTTCGAAAAGTCCGCGAACATCGGCGGTCACTGGAACAGCGACTACGATGCCTTGCACCTGATCACCCCCAAGAGCAGTTCCTTCTTTGACGGGTTCCCGATGCCCGCTGACTATCCGGTGTACCCGAGCCGCGATCAGGTCAAGGCGTACATGAACGCCTACACCGACACCTTCGGCCTGCGCGAAAAGATCACCTTCAACACCGAAGTGCGCAGCCTGAAGCCCCTGGACGAGAACGGCGAAGCGGGCTGGCAGGTGACCCTGGCAGACGGCACCCACAAACACTACAGCGGCGTGCTGGTGGCCAACGGTCACCTGTGGGATTGCAAGATCCCGCAAGTAAGCAAGGGGTTCACCGGCGTGTCGATTCACTCCGGCGAATACCGCAACGTGCAGCAGGTGCAAGGCAAGGTGCTGGTGGTGGGGTTTGGCAACTCCGGATGCGACCTCGCAGTGGATGCCGCCCAGGCTCGCCTGGACACCACCATTGCGATCCGACGCGGCCAGCTGTTCCAGCCCAAGACCCTGTTCGGCCTGCCCCGGGGCGAGCTGCCGCTGCTGGGGCAATTGCCGCCAGAACAGCAGAACATGCTCATGAACATGCTGATCATGGCCAGCGTCGGCACCCACAAGAATTACCCCGGGCTACCGGCACCGGATACCTACGACCTGGATGCGCAACCGCCGGTGGTCAACACCTTGCTGCTGTACTGGATCCAGCACGGCCGAATCAAGGTCGCACCGGGTATCGAGAACATCCAGGGCAAGACTGTCACGTTCGCCGATGGCAGCCAGGTCGATTACGACACCATCGTCTGGGCTACCGGTTTCAACACGCGCCTGCCGTTCCTCGATGAACGCCTGCTGCAATGGCGTGACGGTGTTCCGCTGCGTACCGCCGCGATGACCTTGCCGACCAACCTGGAAGGCCT
The DNA here is from genome assembly GCF_013386485.1 of Pseudomonas sp. P7758. NCBI lineage: Bacteria > Pseudomonadati > Pseudomonadota > Gammaproteobacteria > Pseudomonadales > Pseudomonadaceae > Pseudomonas > Pseudomonas sp. P7758. The sequence continues at coordinate 4,040 of NZ_JACARS010000034.1, forward strand.
GTTCTACATCGGCCTGGGCGCCCCACGTGGCCCGCAATGGCCGGTGTATTGCGAGCAGACCCGGCTAGTGATGCGCTTTCTCACCCTGCGCGAGCGTGGCATGCAAGGCCTGGCGGCGAAGTTTGCCCAGTTGCAGCCGGCCGACTCACGCATCGATATCGTCAAGCGCGAATGGCTGAGCAACTACCAGGACACCCAGCGCCAACTGGATGTGCTGGAACTGGCTCTGCAACCCGGCACCCCTCTTCCTCAATACGCCTGATCGGATAGCCCTTATGAACACTGCACCGCACTCCAGCGTTATCGTCACCGGGACGTCCTCGGGCATGGGCCAGGCCGTCGCACAGCGCTTTCAGGCTGAAGGCTGGCACGTCGTCGCTGTGGACGTAACACCCAGCACACAGCCGGCAAGCCCCTTGTTTTCGCCAGTGGTCGGCGACATCACCCAGGAGGCCACACTGGCCCGTACCCTCGATGCCGCCCTGGACGGCAAGGCACCGCTGCGAGCCGTAGTGAATGCGGCGGGGGTCTTTCCCACGTCATCCCTGGATAGCTTCAGCGAAGCGCTGTACCGCAAGATATTCGACATCAACGTGCTGGGCTCACTGAACATCGCACGTATCGGCACCCGTCACCTGAAAGCCGCCGGCGGAGGCGCTATCGTGTTCTTCGCCTCGGTGGATGCGTTCACCGTGTCGAAAAACCAGTTGCTCTACAGCGCCTCCAAGGCTGCTGTGGTGTCGATGACCCGCTCCCTGGCCATCGAACTGGCCGGCGACAATATTGTGGTCAACGCACTGGCCCCGGGCTGGGTGGACACCGAAGGCACCCGTGCCGGCGGGCGCATCGAGGCCGCCATCGAATCGATCCCCTTGAAACGCGCCGCGCGGGTCGAAGAAATCGCCGACTGGGTCTGGCAACTGAGCGCCAAACCCTCCTACATAACAGGCGAATCATTGTGCATCGCCGGGGGCGTGTATATGCGATGACCCCAGCCTCCGCAGGCCCCGCGCATCAGACGTGGGCCTGCCACTCCCTATTGACTGCTGCCTCACTACAATTATTCCAGAGGGCAATATCATGGGCGAAGTTCACGCTTCCTCGATTCATCAAGGGTTTCCCGCCGACCGTGCATCGGCTGAACCCTCACGCAAACGGCTGACCAAAGCGGTCGTCGGCGTGACACTGGGCAATATGGTCGAATGGTTCGACTTTGCGCTCTACTCCTCTCTCGCCGGCATCATCGGCAAGACGTTCTTCCACAACGACAACCCGACCACCCAGTTGATGGCGATCTACGCCACCTTCGCGGCGGGCTTCCTGATTCGGCCACTGGGCAGCCTGGTGTTCGGTCCCATTGGCGACAAGTTTGGCCGGCGCACGGCGCTGTCGCTGAGCATCACGCTGATGGCCGTCGCAACCTTCGCCATTGCCTTGATCCCGAGTTACGCGAGCATCGGCCTGTTTGCGCCCGTCCTGTTGATTCTCATGCGTCTGCTCCAGGGCCTGTCGGCGGGTGGCGAGTACGGCGGCTCCTGCACGTTCATCGCCGAGCATTCGCCGGACGAGCGACGCAGCTTTTTCACCAGTTGGCTGGAATTCGGCAATATCTCCGGGTTCCTGCTGGGCGGTGCAGTGGTCAGCCTGTTTACCCTGGGCCTGGGCGAACAAGCCATGCAGGACTGGGGCTGGCGCGTGCCCTTTGCGATTGGCGGCCTGCTCGGCCTGATCGCCCTCTACTTGCGCCTTGGCCTGGAAGAAACACCAGTGTTCAAGGAAATCCAGGCCAACGAAAAACTGCGAAAGGCGACGGGCGCCGAACCCAGCCTGTTCAGCTTACTGGTCAACGAATGGCCGAAAATCCTGCAATGCATGGGCCTGGTCACCGTGTTCAACGTGACCTACTACATCATCCTCGGGTACATCCCGGGTTATCTGGAAAACGTACTCGGGTACAGCAATACGTTCGCCAGGAACCTGGGGATGGCCGCGACGCTGTTCATGCTGGTGTTGATCCCGGTTTCAGGCTTGCTGGCCGACCGACTGGGCCGGAACCGGATGATCATTACCGGCTGCGTGCTGCTGATCGTCATGGCGTTCCCCTGCTTCATGCTGCTGCATACCCAGAGTGTCGGGTTGCTGCTGGCCGCCCTGCTGATCCTGACCCTCGCCCAGTTGTTTTTTGAAGGAGCGATGCCGGCCACCATGACTTCGCTCTTCAAGGCCCGCGTGCGCTACAGCGCCCTCGCCTTGAGCTACAACGTCGCGGTCTCGCTGTTCGGAGGCACGGCCCCGCTGATCAATACCTGGCTGATATCGATCACCGGCAACCAGATGATTCCCGCCTGGTACCTGATCGGCGGTGCCGTGGTCGGCCTGATTTCGATCCTGTTCGTAAAGGACTCCACCGGTAAACCCCTCCCAACATGAGAACCACCATGACCAGTAAAACCACAGCGCGGCAAACTATTTCCTCGGGCGGTCAGTACGAAAACGTGTTCGGTTATTCCCGCGCCGTTCGCGTGGGCAACCACCTGCACATCTCCGGCACCTGCGCCTCACCCGATTACGAACACAGCAATGCTTACGAACAGGCCCAGGCCATTCTCGTCACCGTCAACAAGGTGTTGGCCGAGGCGGGCATGGGCCCTGAAGACGTAGTGCGCACCGTGGTCTACCTGCGGGATATCAACGATGCCGCCTCCGTCGCCAAGGCACACAGCGAGGTGTTCGACGCCATTCGCCCGGCCAGCAGCCTGATTCAGGTGGATTCGATGCTGCGCCCCTGGCAGAAAGTCGAAATCGAAACGTACGCCATCGTTGCCGATTGACTCAGGCGATGAGTAAAAAACCGCGGCTTGGGCCGCGGTTTTTTTTGGTCCCGGTTATATCCATAGCAATAAACGATATTGGTATATACCAGATTGCTCCCTTATAAATCGCCCCCATCAAAAGACTGCAGGCTGGAGAAGCAAGCGATGGTGTCGGTAAAGGTAATGCTGGAGTACTTTCATCCCTGGCCGAATTCGGCGGGTTTGTACCTGGCGCGGGAACGCGGCTGGTACGCCGAGCTGGGCCTGGATGTGGAGTTGGTGGTGCACGACCCCTACCGTGGCGACACCCTTGAGCACCTGCTGACCGGCGCGGCGGACTTCGGCATTTTCCCCAGCAACCGCCTGCTGGTCCGGCGCGGCCAGGGGCAAGCCCTGCAAGGCATCGCGGCGATCAATCATGCGGGCCTTGAGTCGATTCAAACCCTGACCGACTCCGGTATCCGCCGCCCACGAGACCTGGTGGGCAAGCGCCTGGCGCTCAACCCCACGCCACGGGGTTTGGCGATGGTGCGTCACCTGGTGAGCAACGACGGTGGCGACCCTGATGGCGTGATCCTGGTGGACAGCGGTGTACGTGAGTTGCGGCCCGAACAGTTGGCCGAAGGCATCGCCGATGCCAGTTTCGGCGGCTACTGGGCCTGGGAAGCGTTGATGCACAGCCCCATCGAAGCAGAACGCCGGGTGGTGTTGCCGGTGGATCAGATTGGCGCACCGGCGTATCACAGCTACCTGTTGGGCGCCCACGAACAAACCCTCGCCGAGCAGCCCGGGTTGGTGCGTGATTTCCTCGCGGCCACTGCCCGTGGCTATCTCGCCGTGGCCGAAGAGCCAGCCATCGCGCTGGCGGCCTATGAGCACACTACACCGTATTTCCCGGCGGAATTGCTCAGCGCATCCCTGCACAAAATCGCTCCGACCTGGCTGCATGACGGTCGTTGGGGCGAGCAACGCCAGGCGCTGCTGAAACCTTATGCCGAGTGGCTGCACGAGCACGCGGTGCTCGACAATCCGCAGGTGTGGCAAGGGGCAACCAGCAACGCCTATCTGCCCGGGGCGACGGCATGAATCCACAACGCACCGCCCATGGCCTGGGGCTTGATCCGGTAGCTGCCGACTGGCCAGCGCTGCACGAAGCAGATATCCAACAGTTGCTGCACGAGTACCCGCAACTGGGTCAACTGCGCAGTTTGCATTGGCACAGCCCGCGACCGTTCTCCGCTGCCGGGCTGATCAATACCGGCAGCGCCACCCTGTTCGTCAAACGGCATCACCGACACGTGCGCCAAGCCGCATGGCTGGAAGAAGAACACCGCCTGATCGCCCACCTGCATCGCCACGGCGCACCGGTTGCCGCAGTGGTGCCGAACCGCCACGGTGCAACGGCCACGACGCAAGGTGAATGGACCTACGAGATTCACCATGTCGCCGAGGGCCTTGACCTGTACCGCGATGCGCTGTCGTGGTCGCCCTTCCAAAGCACTCAACATGCGCAGGCGGCGGGTGTGGCGCTGGCTCGATTGCACATCGCAGCCGAGCACTACAGCGCACCCCGCCGTCAAACAGAAGTGCTGCTGGCCAATGCCCGGGTGATCGAACAACCCGCGCCACTGGCCGCGATCGCCAATACCCCGGCGCTGACCGAGTACCTTGCCGACAAGGATTGGCACACACGGCTGACCGAGCTGCTGTTGCCCTGGCACGCGCCCCTGCAACCCTTGCTGCACCAACAACCGGCGCTCTGGACCCATAACGACTGGCACGCCTCGAACCTGCTGTGGCATGCAGACGGCAACGTCGCCAGCGTGCTGGACTTCGGCCTCGCCGACCGCACCTTCGCCCTCTACGACCTGGCGACCGCCATCGAACGCAACGCCGTGCCCTGGCTGGACCTGGACAGCGGTGGCCTGGCAGCAGCGGACCTCGACAGCGTCGACGCATTGCTCACCGGCTATCACCGGGGCCGGCCATTGAGCGCCCAGGACCTGCACACCCTGAGCGCCCTGCTGCCGTTGGTGCATGTGGATTTTGCCCTGTCCGAAATCGCGTACTACCAAGGCGTAGTGGGTTCCACCCGCAGTGCCGACGTGGCCTATCACGCCTACCTGCTGGGCCATCTGCAGTGGTTTGCCGGTGCCCAGGGGCAACGATTGCTCAACCACCTGCGGCGAAAATCCGTATGAGTATCCTGGTCGATACCGATTGGCTGCATGCTCACCTCGGGGAGCCCGGGCTGGTGATACTGGACGCCACCGTCGTCCTGCCGTCCCCGCGTTTTGACGGTGATTACCGGGTCGCCAGCGGTCATGCCGGTTGGCTGCACGCACATATCCCCGGCGCACGGCATGCCGACTTGCTGACCGATCTGGCCGACGTTCAAGCGAGCTACAGCTTCGCCCTGCCAACACCACAAGCCCTGATTCAGGCACTGGCGAATCTGGGTACAGGCGTCGGCAGCAACGTGGTGATCTACGATCGCGCCGACGGTTTCTGGGCCGCACGCCTGTGGTGGATGCTGCGCGGGCTGGGCATTCACGCCGGCGTGCTGGACGGTGGTTTCAACGCCTGGCAACGGGCGGGGTTACCGCAGCACAGCGGGCAGCCTGCAAACACACCCGTCGTCGAACCCTGGCCGATCAGCACATACGCACCACTGTGGATCGACCGCGCAGGCGTTGAGGCGGTGGCCGCAGGACAAGCACCCGGCGTACTCGTCTGCGCGTTGGGCAGCGCCTTGTTCGACGGCACCGCAGCCACCCGCTACGCCCGGCGCGGGCACATTCCCGGCAGCCACAACCTGCCGGCACGCACGCTGTTTGATGCACAGGGTCGCTACCTGCCCAAGGACGCCCTGGCCGTGGCTATCGGACCCACGCTGCTGCACGGCGACGGTCCATTGATTCTGTACTGCGGCGGCGGAATTTCCGCGGCGGCCAACGCCCTGGCCCTGACCCTGCTGGGTCGCCAGGACCTCGCACTCTACGACGGCTCGCTGCAGGAATGGGCCGCCGACGCACGCTTACCAATGACTACCGGAGCAGCTCCGGCCTGACGCCTTTTGCGGCGACCCCGGCTTTTTAATTTCGTACTGGCAACCCGTCCGTTGCGCAGCGCTGGGCCCCTTTGCGCCCAATAAAGCGCGAGGCGCCAGCGGGCAGGCCCTTGGAGCGCTCCTTTTATGGCAACACCGTACCGTCACACCCTGCTCGCCCTGAGCATCACCCTCGCCGCCACGGCCGCCCACGCCCAGGACGCGACTCTGGACACCGTCACCGTAGTCGGTGAACAGGCCACCGAATACCAAGCGAAAAAGGCCGCTGTCGCCGGCTTCGATAACGCCACGCTGCTGGACACCCCGGCCTCGGTGGCGGTGATCACCGAGGCTCGCCTCAAAGACCAGCAAGCCCGCCTGCTCAGTGAAGTATTGAAGAACGACGCCTCGGTCGGCGACAGCTATGCGCCGGTGGGTTACTACGAGAATTTCGTGGTGCGCGGTTTCTCGTTGAACCCGGCCAGCAGCTACAAGATCAACGGTCGCACCATCACCGGCGAACAGAACGTCGCACTGGAAAACAAGCAGCAAGTGGAAGTGCTCAAGGGCTTGTCCGGGCTGCAAAGCGGCGTGTCCGAACCCGGCGGCTTGATCAACTACGTAAGCAAGCGCCCGGAGAACGTGCGCTCGGTGACTGTCTCCACCAACGAACACGGCGAGCGCTACCTGGCCACCGACGTCGGCGGCTGGCTCGGTGCCGAGCAGCAGGTGGGGGTGCGGGTCAACCTGGCCCACGAAGACATCCGTTCCTACGTCGACCACGCCGACGGCCAGCGGGATTTTGCCTCCCTGGCCCTCGACTGGAACATCAGCCCCAACGCCCTGCTGCAACTGAACGCCGAATACCAGAACCGCGAGCAACGCTCGGTGCCCGGATACCAATTGCTCGGCGGCACCACCGTGCCCCACAACGTGTCGCCACGGGATCTGCTGGGCTACCAGAGCTGGTCGAACCCGGTGGGCATCAAGTCGCTGAACCTCGACGGCCTGTTCGAATACCGCTTCAACGAGGCCTGGAAAGCCAGCTTCAGCGCCTCCCGCAGCCGCGTGGTGATCGACGACTACAGCACCTTCGCCTGGGGTTGCTACGGCGCCGCCAGTTGCGCCAACACCGCAGTGCCCAACCACTTCAGCGCCGAGGGTGACTACGACATCTCGGACTACCGCAGCCCCGACGACACCCGCAGCAACGAAGAAGCCCAGGCCGCCCTCAACGGCCAGTTCGACACCGGTTTTCTCAAGCATGACCTGACCTTCGGCACCACTGCCTTCCGCCGCCTGGTGGACCGGCGTGAATCAGTCAACGAATACATCGGCGAGGGCAATATCTACGAAAAGCCGCCGGTGCTTGACCCCTACGAGGGGCCGCTGGGCCATACCTACCGGCGCCTGGACAGCCGCCAATACGGGCTGTTCGCCAGCGACCGCATCAGCTTCAACGAGCAGTGGCAAACCATTCTCGGCGGGCGCCAGGTGCGCCTCGACGAAGAAACCTACGACCAGGCCGGCGACACCACCCGCCATACCCAGCGCAGCGTATTCCTGCCCCAGGTGGCGCTGATCTACAAGCCGCGCCCGGACACCACCCTGTACGCCAGCTACAGCAAGGGCCTGTCCCTGGGCGGCACCGCGGCATGGTTCAGCAGCAACGCCGATGAGGTATTGCCGCCGACCACCTCGCGCCAGCTGGAAGTGGGGATCAAGCGTGACTTCCAGCGCCTGAGCCTGACCGCCGCACTGTTCCAGATCACCCAGGACCTGCAATACAACCGGCCCAACGATGACGGCACCCTCACCTTTGTGCAGCAAGGCAAGCAGAAGAACGTGGGTCTGGAACTCTCTGCCAACGGCCGAGTGACCGATAACCTGCAAGTGTCGGCCAGCGTGGCGGCGATTCGCGCCCGGGTGAGCGGCAGCGGCACCGACGACTACGACGGCCACCAGGCGATCAACGTACCCAAGCTGCGCGCCAGCCTGCACGGCGACTACAGCATTCCCGGGATCAAGGGCCTGGCCCTGCTCGGCGGCGTGCAATACAGCGGCAGCAAGTACGCGAACCGCGAGGCCAGCGTGAAGGTCGACGACTATGCGGTGTTCGATGTCGGCGGACGCTACAGCACCAAAGTCGGTGATTACGATACTGTGCTGCGCCTGACCGTCGACAACCTGTTCGACAAACGCTACTGGCGCGATGTGGGTGAATCGGCGGGCGATGGCTACCTGTTCCTGGGCGCGCCACGCACCGCGCGGTTATCCGCCACCGTCAATTTTTGAGGCTGACTGTTCATGCGTAATCTGATTTTTGCCAGTGTGTGCCTGCTCTCCACCGCCCTCGTCGGCTGCCAGCAGCAACCGCCCGCCAACGACCAGCTGGATGCGGTGCTGTGGACCCAGACCTCCATCGAGCACGAGCTGATCTACCGCCAGGTGTTCGCCAACGCCACTCGCCAACTGGACGTGGCCCTCAAGACCCCGGACTGGGACGCCCTGCCCTTGCCACCGCGCAATCTGGCCGGGCTGCCGCCAGCGGTGATCGTCGACATCGACGAGACCGTGCTCGACAACATCCCGCTGAATGCCCGGGACGTCGTCAACAACCAGGTCTACTCCTACGACCGCTGGAACACCTGGGTCGACCAGGCCAAGGCCCAGGCGCTGCCGGGCGCCGTGACGTTCCTGCAGGCCGCCAAACACAAAGGCATCACGGTGTACTACATCACCAACCGCGAGCAAAGCCAGGTCCAGGCCACCGTCAACAACCTGCGCCTGCGGGGCTTTCCGGTGGACAGCGAGCAGCAGGTACTGGCTGCCGGCACGCCCATTGGCGGCTGCGAACACGCCGGCTACGGCAAGAACTGCCGACGCCAATGGGTCGCCCAACACGCCCGCGTGCTGATCCTGGCGGGTGATTCCCTGGGGGATTTCGTGCAGGCCGAACACAACACCCTGGACGCCCAGCGCAAGGCCGCCGAACCCTACCTGGGCTGGCTCGGCCAGCGCTGGTTCGTGCTGCCCAACCCGACTTACGGCAACTGGTACAGCGCGCCGTATGGCGACCAGGAAAAACTGCCCTTTGAACGCAAGCGCCAGCTCAAGCAACAGGCGCTGCACCTGCAAAACTGACCCTGAGGGGACCGTATGACGCCGCTGGAAATAGTCGCTGTGATCTTCAATATTGCCGGGGTGTGGCTCACCGCCCGACGGGTGCGCTGGTGCTGGCCGGTCAGCGTGGTCGCGGTGTTGCTGTACGGCTGGATCTTCTTCGACGTGAAGCTGTATTCCGACATGCTCCTGCAACTGGTCTTCGCTGTGTTGCAGGGCTACGGCTGGTGGCGCTGGAGCACCGGGCGCATCGACGCGGGCAAGGTGCGGGTGGAACGGCTGCCGGTCCAGGAAGCATGGCGGCACCTGCTCGCCGGGGTGATCGGCGCGCTGCTGCTGGGCGCCGCCATGCACCACTTCACCGATGCCGCACTGCCGTGGCTCGACTCGCTGCTCACCGCTTTCAGCCTGGTGGCCAGCCTGTGGGCGGCGCGCAAGTATGTGGTGAGCTGGTGGCTGTGGATCGTGCTGGATACGGTCTACGTGGGCCTGTTTGTGTACAAGGACCTGCAACTGACCGCTGCGCTGTATGCCGGGTTTGTGGTGCTGGCGGCGTATGGGTTGGTGTCGTGGCAGCGTGACCTGCGCCAACAGGAACAGCAACTTTCAGTTGCTTGAACACGATGTTTGTTTCCCAACTGTTGCCAGGCCAACAGTTGGGAAAACATATAACTAAAACAACGCATTACAGTACATAAAATCATTAAACATAAAGCCCTTATCGCGTTTAAATATAAAAAATCCCATGGGTATATTTATGAATTTACGTACTGTCGTGACCTTGGGCCTGGCCCTGTTAGTGGCCAGCCCGGCGGTGTTCGCCGGGGCAACGCTGGATCGCATCACGCAATCCAAACAGTTGGTTGGCGTGCTGATGGAGAACTATCCGCCCTTCTCTTTTCTCAATGAACAAAACCAGCTGGATGGCTTCGACGTCGACGTGGCCAAGGCCGTGGCCGACAAACTTGGCGTCACCCTGAAGTTGGAAACACCCTCTTGGGAAGTAATCGCAGCAGGCCGCTGGCAAGGGCGTTATGACGTGTGCATCTGCTCCATGACCCCAAGTGCCGCCCGTGGGCAAGTGTTCAATTTTCCTGTCGAGTATTACGCCTCACCGGCGGTCATCGTGGTCAACGCCGATGAATCTTCCATCCACTCGGCCAGTGACCTTTCCGGGAAAAAAGTCGGCGTGGGCAGCGCCTCGACCTACGAGGCCTACCTGAACAAAGACTTGGTGATCGAAGGCGCCAACACGCCAATCGAATACCCGTTCAGCCAGATTCAAGCCGTGCCTTACGACAATGAAATCGTGGCCTTCCAGGACTTGGCGCTCGGCACCGGCAAACGCTTGGACGCAATGCTCACCAACCTGGTGACCGCCAATGAGCGAATCAAGCATGACCCACGCTTCAAGGTCGTCGGCAAACAGCTTTACAGCGAGCCCAACGTGGTCGCCACCGAAAAAGGCGCCCCCCAATGGGACGCGAGGCTGACCCAAGTGCTGGCCGACCTTAAAAGCGACGGCACGCTGACGAAGATCTCCCAGAAATGGATTGGCGCAGACATCACCCAATGAGCGTTTTCCCCACCCCGACCTCTGTGGTGAAACCGCCGCCCGTCAAACACCAGTGGTTGCCCTTCCAGGTGCGCCTGTGGCTGACCTGGGGCGTGATGCTGTGCCTGTTCGCCGGGCTGTTCATGAGCTTCGACCTGAAGTTTGCGATCGTCGCGGCCAAGTGGCAAAACCTGGTGGGCCTGCACCTGTCGCCCAACGGCTTTCTGCAGGGTGCGGCGCTGACGCTGTTCCTGTGTTTCTGCTCGATCTGGCTGTCCCTGGCCCTGGGGTTTGCGACGGCCATGGCGCGCTTGTCGAACAGCGCGGTGGCGTTCGGGATTGCCAGTTTTTACGCCTCGTTCTTTCGCGGCACGCCGCTGCTGATCCAGATTTTGCTGATCTACCTCGGCCTGCCCCAGTTGGGCGTAGTGCCGGGCGCCATCAGCGCCGGGATCATTGCACTGTCGTTGAACTACGGGGCATACCTGAGCGAGATCTTTCGCGCCGGCATCATCGGAGTGTCCCAGGGCCAGCGGAATGCAGCGGCGGCGCTGGGTATGGGCCCGGCGGTGACGTTCTGGCAGATCGTGCTGCCCCAGGCGATGCGCACCATCATTCCACCGACCACCAGCCAGTTCATTTCGATGCTCAAGGACTCATCGCTGGTCTCGGTCATGGGCGTCTGGGAAGTGATGTTCCTCGCGCAGTCCTACGGGCGCTCCTCATACCGCTATATCGAAATGCTCACCACCGCTGCCGTCATCTACTGGCTGCTCTCCATTGGCCTGGAACTGATCCAGGCACGCCTGGAGCGGCACTACGGCAAGGCCTACCTTCACGGGCGATAACCGCTTTTTACCTGCAGGAAGCACCATGTCTGATCCAACCCCGTTGTTATTCGGCCTGTACGAACAAGCCAGTGTCGGCTGCGGCGGCGCGCCCAGCCTGTGGACCCACCCGGCGGATGAACGCCTGGGCATCAACACCCTCAAGTACTGGTCGAACCTGGCCCGCACGGCAGATGAAGCCAACCTCGACCTGATGTTCTTCGGCGATGTGCTGGGCTTCTACGATGTGTTTGGCGGGTCCGAAGCGGCGGCGTTGAAATGGGCGGTGGAAGCGCCGGCCAACGACCCGCTGACGATCATTCCCGCACTGGTGGCCCTGACCGAAAAGCTCGCCTTTGGCGTCACGGTCAGCACCACCTACGAACACCCATTCACCCACGCCCGGCGCTTCAGCACCCTGGACCATTTGTCCGATGGGCGTATCGGCTGGAACATCGTCACCTCTTACCTGTCCAGCGCCGCACGCAACTTCGGCCTGGAGCAGATGATCAAGCACGACGACCGCTACGAACGCGCCGAAGAGTTTCTCGACGTGGTGTACAAGCTCTGGGAAGGCAGCTGGGCCGATGACGCGGTGCTCGCCGACAAACTCGCACGCACCTATGCCGATGGCACGCGTGTTCGACCGATCCAGCATGCCGGCGACCATTACCGGGTGGCCGGCCCGCACCTCACGTCCCCCTCACCGCAACGCACTCCGCTGCTGATCCAGGCGGGTTGGTCGGGCCGTGGCCGGCAGTTCGCGGCCAAACATGCAGAGCTGGTGTTTATCGCCAAATCCAACCCGCTGGAGATACGCCAGGGGCTGGAAGATATCTGGCGCCAGGCCGAGGCCCGCGGGCGCAGGCAGCAAGACGTCAAATCCCTGACCGTGTTGCGCATCATCACGGCCCCCACCGCCATCGAAGCACAAAAGAAATACGAGACCCTGCAAAGCAACTATCACCTGCAGGCGCAGTTGGTGAGCTACGCGGGCGACACCGGTATCGATATCAGCCGCTACGCAGACAGCGAAGCACTGTCCACTCACACCGAAGGCATGACCTCCTACGTGATGAGACCCGATGGCAGCGGTAAACCGCTGACCGCCGGCGAGGTCAAGCAACGCTTCGCCAACGTGACGCGGGGCAGCGACCTGATCCTGGTGGGCACGCCGGAGCAGGTGGCGGGAAAAATCGAGGAACACGCCAGAATCTCCGGCACCAGCGGCTACATGCTCAACCCGTTGATCAGCCCCGGCTCGCTGAATGACTTTGTCGAACTGGTGATCCCGGCCCTGCAAAAACGTGGGCTGTATCGCACCACGCCGCAGACCGGCACCCTGCGTTCGCGGCTCAGCGCCGACGGCAGTGACCGCTTGCCAACCTCGGCCCATGGGGCTTCGTTCCGCTTTGAGTAAGGTGCTGGTGGGCACTGCGTGACCTGCGCTAACAGGAACGGTAGAGTCACGCCCACGCCAGGCCTGCACACGGAACCCCAGGATGCCTTTCGACCCGATTTCACCGCACTACCAGCGCATTCGCGAACAGATCGCCCACGATATCGCGGCGGGTGTGCCGCAGGCGGATGAGAAATTCCCGTCCGAACGGGAGATGATCGAGCGCTTCGGCTGCACCCGGGTCACCTTGCGCCAGGCCTTGCAGCAGCTGGAAGCCGAAGGCCTGGTGTACCGGGAAAACCGTCGCGGCTGGTTTGTCAGCCCCCGGCGCATCCGCTATGACCCAACACGCATCAGCGGCTTCATGGATTACGTAAGTGCCCAAGGCCGTACGCCGCGCACCGAATGCCTGCACGCAGAGCTGCGCCCCGCGGGCGACTGGCTGGCCAGGCGGATGGGCCTCGCGTCGGCGGATGAGCCGATGTTTTTCCTGCAACGGCGGCGCTGGATCGACCGGCGGCCGGTGTTGCTGGAGTTCAACGCGCTGCTGGCCAGCTGGTGCCCTGGGCTGCTGGACGCCGACTTGAATACCTCGCTGACCCAACTGCTGCGGGAGCGGTTTTCCCGGGTGCTGTCGCGGTGTGAGCTGGAGATGCACATTGGCACGGTGAATGAAGAACAGGCCGAGTTGCTGCAATTGTCCACCGGTTCCACCAGCGTGTATCTGGAACGCTTGAACTTCGGCGAGGATGACCAGCCGGTGGAGTTTGACCAGGAATTCTGGCGTCCGGATGCATTGTCCGTCGTGATGGAGACGCGCTACCCCGGGACGTGAATTTCACACCTGTGAAAGCTTGTGACTTGTTGCCAACGAACCCGTTTTCACTCGCTTGCAGCCCCTACTATCGAGTCCTCGTGCGCCCCTCACATGGACTGAACCGATGATCACCCGCCCCGAAAAATCCGCGTCGCCCCGCGTCGATCAACCCAACGCTCCCGAGCGGGTTTTCGACGCCGTCCTGAACAAAGCCAAAATCCTTGCCAGCACCGGGCCGGGCGACAAAACCGTCAAGCCCGAGGACTACAAGGAAGTCACCGCCCTCCCGGCCAAACTCGACATCGACAAGCTCAAGGTCATTTCCGAAGACAAGGACGCCGGGGTGATCTACTTCGAACAGGACGGCGCCAAATACAAGATCAGCGCCGAGGGTGCGGCCAACGCCCAGGACGGCTTCGACGTATTGAAGAACCTGCGCTTCGGCCATGCCGTAGCCCCGGTCAACCAGGGCGGGCCCGACGAAGGTACCCCGCTGTACACCTTCCTCCAGACCCTGGCCGAAACCCAGGGCACCCCGGCCGGCAAGGCCATCGTCGAAAGCCTGAAGAACCCCGACCAGCAACTGCTGCGCGAAGACGGCGACGGCGTGCGCCTGGCCAACATCAAATCCGTGGGCAAGGCTGAAGACGGCATCCTCAAGGTCAGCCTTGAAAACGGCAAGACTCTGGTCATTTCCGAATTGCTCACGCCCCAGGCGTTCAGCACCTACACCCAGGCCGGGGTGACCAAGGAAGCCCTCAATGACGGCAAATCCAAAGGTTATGAAGAAGTCACCAGCCTGCCGGGCGACCTCGATTTCAGCCAGTTGAAAGTGGTGTCCGAAGACAGCAGCGCCGGAGTGATCCTGTTCGAACACCAGGGCCACAAGTACGCGATCAGCAAGTCCGAAGCCGACCTGCCGCAGCCCGGCGCCGACCTCGGCAACCCCAACCCCAACGCGGGCGGCACCTTCTACAACTTCCTCCACGCCGTGCACGCCAGCGAAGGCTCGCAGGCCTTCGACTACATCAAGAACGCCCAGTCCCTGCCCGGCCAGGAACTGCTGCGCAAGGACGAGGCCAGCCTGAAGCTGGGCGACATCAGCAAGGTCGACGCGCCCATGGACGGCATCCTGGTGGTCAACCAGGCCGACGGTAAACTGCTGGTGGTGTCCAAGGACATCACCCCCGAAGCCTTCGCCGCCTACACCAGCAAGGGCCAAACCCTGGCCGGCATCGAAAAGGCCAAGGGCGACGGCTACACCCTCGCCGCCCCGGACGCTTACCTGGCCTCCACCGAAGACATCATGAGCGTCGGCGGCGCCGGTGATTATGGCCCGGGCCTGATCGCCTTCACCCAGCACAAGCCGGGGGGCAGCGAAGAGAAAATCGTGGTGTCGGAAGACAGCAATCCACAGATGTTCGAGCAGATTTCCAGCTACCGCAGCGACATCGCCGCGCAAACCACCGACGTCGACAAGCTGCGCACCGACAACGGCCTGCCGCCCCTCAAGGACGTCTCCGTCGACAACCTGACCACCACCGAGAAAGATGACAGCGGCAACCCGCTGTCGGTGCAGGACCTGTCGATGAAGACCCTGGTGGACAGCTACCGCGCCGGGGTCAAGGACGGCAGCATCGGCAAGGACGACCCGCGCGCCAAGTTCCTGCGGGCGGTGGAAGCCAGGAGCATGGCCGACAACGGCATGTCGATCATTCCCGAGCACGGCTTCGGCAACCAGGGCATCGCCACCACGCCCATCGACGTGACCTCGCGGGATGTACGCGACAACATCTTCGACCCCAAGGCCATCGACCAGACCATCAACGACCTGCTCGGCGACTCGACCATCCAGCACGACATCAAGGCCAACCACGACGCAGCCCTGGGCAAGGTCGACGGCGGCCAGGCGAAGGTCGATGAGACCAGGCAGCGCCTGATCGACAGCACCTCCTCGGAGAACTTCACCCAGTACATCAAGTCCCTGCAGGACAGCGGCAAGACCGAACTGGCCACCCAGGAAATCCAGACCGCCTACACCGCCCTGGCCGATATCGACCCGGCCAAGGCCGACAACTTCCTGCAAAACCTGCAGATCGACGGCTACACCGATGCCGTTGAACAGCTGATGGACGATCCCACCAAGATCTCCGACGACAACACCGCCCTGGCCACCACCGACAACACCATGGCAATCCTGTCGATGCTCAAGGGCAGTGCCGACGGCCTGCCGCGCCAGGCGCTGGGGGTGTATTCGAAGTTCGTCGACCAACTGCTCAAGGACAAAAACGCCGCCGCCGATTTCGGCAAGGCGATGATTTCACTTGGCGACACCTGGCAGAAAAACGGCGTGATCAGCTTCAGCGACATCGACAAGGCCGTGAGCAAGGAGATCATGCCGGGCCTCAGCGAAGAGAGCCGCAGTTCGTTCGTGAAGAACCTCAACTTCCTCAAGGACAACGGCGTACTCGGCTCAGTGGGCGGCGCAATCGGCATGGGCCGTATCGTCTACCAACTCGCCGGGCAAGGCGGCAAGCTGGCGGATACGCCGATGAAGCGCCTGGGCATCGCCAACGACTTCCTCGGCTTCCTCGGCACCGGCTCGCACTTCGCCACGCTGGGCCTGAAGGTCTACGACAAATTGCGCGGCACCAACGCCTACAAGCTGATGGGCTTCGACCGTTCCCTGCCCGACCTGTGGGCCAAGCCTGGCGAGGGGTACCACGCGCTGCCCAAGGACGCCGAGGCGGTGCAGAAAAAGTACTTCGAGATCGTCGACCAGGCCATGGACGACGGCAAGGACGTGGGCAAGGCCCTCAACAGCGGCGGCTGGAGCGACGAAGGTGCGGCGAAGATCCAGGAAGGCATTGAAAAAGGCATTGCCAGCCGCGGCGGCGTGGCCGGGGCCGGTTTTGGCGCGAAGTTCGCCAGCAGCGCGATCAAGGTGATCGGCATGGCCACCGACGTGGCAGGCGGCGTGATCAGTGTGGTGCAGGCGGCGTTTACCTTGCGTGATGGTGTGCGCGAGAAAGACCCGGTGAAAATCGCCTCGGGCTCACTGTCGATGGCCGGTGGTGTCAGCAGCCTGGTGGGCGCGGCCGGCGGCGTGCTGGGCACGCTGGGGGTGACCGGGCGGATCATTCCGTTCCTGGGACCGGTGGGTTTCTTGATCTCCGGCGCGTTGTCGTTTGTCGGGGCGATCTTGAGCACGGTGCAGTCCCACAAGCTGCACAAGATCTCGATGCAGAACTGGGACCAGATCCAGGACTTCAAGCAGGACGGGCTGCTCAAGCCCAACGGGGATGAAGCGTACGTGTGGTTGCAGACCTACCTGTCCGACTGGGGCCAGCGGGATGCGCCGCAGGACCAGAGTATTTTTGATTTCCGCAAGGAAGAGTGGGATGCGCGGTCGAGTATCCGCGGGGGCGACCATCGGCGGGACCACCCGGACTTTATCGGGGACGGGAATAACCGTAACTCAGAGGACTACAAGTACTCGCTGAAACCGTCGGAATGGACCAATGAGAACCACGACATTATCTGGCGGGTGGGGGATGGGTATGGGGGTGAGTACCATGATGTGGACAAGCCATAACTGAACTTCCTGACACCCGGCAGAACCTATGTGGGAGCGGGCTTGCTCGCTCCCACATTTTGATCGGTGTTCGGCTCAAGATCGTCAGATCAACCGCGCCGCCACCAACCAGTCCGCCACCGCCTGGAACGAAGCATCCGGCACCGGATCCCCCGGCACCGTCTTGCGCGCAATCGCTTCCGCCAAGCCCTTGTCCGGCGCTTGCGGTATCCCTAAATCAAACGCCTCCTGCAACATCCCCAACGCTTCCTCCGGCGAAGCGCGGCACACCACCACCGGCACCGGCGTTTCACCACGCACATAACGCACGCCTATCACCCAGCCATCGGTGGTGCCGATCATCATCGACGCCCGGCCCAACCCCAGCTTGGTGGCCAGCGCCTGCATCTCCTGGCGCTGGCGTCGCCGTTCGCTCTTGATCAACGGGTCGCCGTCAATGTCCTTGCGCTCGCGCTTGGTCTCGCTGCGGGTCATTTTCATGTCGCGGCCGAACAGCCAGCGTTGCATCAACACATCCACCCCGCCCACCAGGATGAAGGCCGCGAGTACGGTAAACACCAGCGGCTTGAGCACCAGGAAAAATGTCGACTCGATACACCCCGCGCCACACCGCGACGACTCCATCAACGCTTGCAACGCATGCCGCCCCACCACGTAGAACGCCACGGCCAGCACATGCACCTTGATCAGGCCCTTGATGAATTCCACAAAGTTGCGCAGGGCAAACAGCTTCTTGAAGCCTTCCGCCGGGTTGATACGCTTGAACTCCGGCTTGATCGGCTCCACGGAAAACACAAAGCCGCGCATGGTGATGATATTGGTCAGGATCACCACCCCGGTGGTCACCGCCATCACCGGCAGGGTGATGCCGATCACCAGTTGCTCGGCATGGTCCAGCACCCGTGGCCAAACCGTGGCGAAGGGTTCGATGTAGATCTGCGCAGTCAGGTCGATCAGCGCCGTGACCTGGGCCTGGGCCCGGGGCGCGAGGATGGAAATGCACAGGGTGCAGAACAGGATGACCATGCCCGAGACCAGGTCCTGGCTCTTGGCGACCTGGCCTTTCTTTCGCGCGTCCTTGAGTTTTTTATCCGTGGCCGGCTGAGACTTCTCTTCGCTGGTATCGCCCATGCGCTACTCCATGCCCGCCAGGGTTTTCAGCAGCTCCACCGTGCCGCGAAATTCCGCCAACTGGTCCAGCATCAACGGAATCAGGAAGCCGATGTAGATCACCATCAGGATCGAGAAAAACAGGTTTTTCACCGGCAACGACAGGTCGAAAATATGCAGGTTCGGCGCCATCCGCGACAGGTACGCCAGCATCAAATCAGTGACCAGCAGCGAGATGATCAGCGGCGACACCATCAGCACCCCGACGCGCATGATCTGGTCGAGAATCGACAACACCGCCAGCAACGCCGAGCTGGCAAACACCGGGGTAAACGCGGTCACCGGCCACAGCTGGTAGCTGTGGTAATAACCGTCGACCATCAGGATAAAACCGCCGGACATGAAGAACAGCGTGATCAACATCACCGTCAGCAAGGTGGACATCACACTCGACTCCCCGGTGGACAACGGGTCCACCAGTTGCGCCATGGTCGAACCGCGCTGCAGGTCGATCAACTCCCCCGCCACTTCCGCCGCCCAGAACGGAATGCCGAACAACAGGCCGATCAGGATGCCGATCAGGAATTCCTTGATCAGCAACCCGGCGATAAACAGGCTGCCGTGGTTGGGCATCGAGGTCATGGCGTCGAACACCGGCATGAACATCGGGATCGAAATCGCCACGGCCACGCAGCCGCGAATCATTCCGGTGAGCCCGAGGCGGTTGAACGCCGGGGTGATCACCACCACGCCCATGGCCCGGCAGGCCGCCAGCGAGGCCGAGCTGATCACCGGGTAGGCGACTTCGAGAAACTGTGCGGTAAGGCTGGCATCCATGGGCGGTCAGCGCGTCCACAAGGGAAAATTGTCCAGCACCTGGCTGCCGAGTTCCGCCACTTGCCCGGCCAGCACCGGGCCGAGAAACACGATAGTCAACAATACCGCCACCAGCTTCACCACCTGGGGCAGGGTCTGGTCCTGGATCTGGGTCAGCGCCTGGAACAGGCCCACGCTCAAACCCACGATGATCGCCACCCCCAGCGCAGGCGCGGAGAGCATCAGCACGGTCATCAGTGCCTGTTTCATCAATGACAGGAAAACGTCCTGGCCCATGGGTCGTGCCTCAGCCGTAACTCAGAATCAAACCGTGCATCAGGCGCGACCAGCCGCTCAATGACACGAACAGGAAGATTTTCAGCGGGATCGAAATCAGGTTCGGCGAGACCATCGACATGCCCATCGCCATCAGCACGTTGGACACCAGCAAGTCCACCACCAGGAACGGGATGTACAACAGGAACCCGATCTCGAAGGCCCGGGTCAGCTCCGAACTGACAAACGCCGGGATCAGCACCACGAGGTCGTCATCCCGCAGGTCGGCACGGGCTTCCGGCGACCAGATGGTCTCGGTGGCCTGCACAAAAAAGCCGCGCTCGGACTCGTTGGCAAACCGTGCCAGGTGCGCCTGTAGCGGCGGGCGCAGGGCGTCGCCGAGGTCCTTGAGTTGCTCGACGTGCTCGATATTCAGGTCGCGGCCCTCTACCTGGCGGTACATGTCGCCAATCAACGGCGTGGTGACGTACACCGAGAGAATCAGCGCGATGCCGTACAGCACCAGGTTCGGCGGCGTCTGCTGCACGCCCAGGGCGTTGCGGATCAGGAACAGCACCACCGAGATTTTCATGAAGCCGGTGAGGGTCACCACCGCCAACGGGATCAACCCGATGGTGGCAACCACCAGGATGATCTCGATCAGGTTCGGCTGATAACCGGTCATGGGGTGGCGAAACTCAGCAGGCGCACGCCCAGGCCGTCACCGATTTTCACCAGTTGGCCCTGGCCGACGCGACGGCCGTTGACCATCAGGTCGACGCCATCCACGGTCGGCGTATTCAGTTGCAGCAGGCTGCCCGCCCCCAGTTCCCGCAGTTGCGCCAGGGTCAGTTCCAGGCTGCCGACCTGGCACACCAGCTTGAGGGGCAAATCGTCCAGGGCCGCGGCGGCATCGACGTCAGTCATTGTGTTCTCCATGTCCAAAAGGGGCGTGTTCAGAGGTTCCTGCACCTGCAGCGACGAGCCGTCGCGCTGGCAGCGGGCTTGCAGGCGGCCCTCAAGGTCCAGCAGCCAGCCGCTGCCGGGTTCGAGCATCAGCACATCGCCGGGCTGCAGGCTGCGCAGCTCGCCGAGGCTCAACCATTGCCGCCCGGCCACTACCGACAGCGTGTGGCGCAGCGCCGGCAACGGGTCGGCGTCGATCTGGCCGTGCTGCTCCAGCAACTGGCCCACCAGCACTGCAGCGCTTTCACTCAAGTCCAGTTGGGCGGCCATTGGCGGGTTGTTGCCGAAGGTCAATGTCAGTGCCAGATGCACTGCATAAGGCCGCAGGTCGTCACTGGTTTCGAGCAGTTGCACGGGGTGGCCGAGCAACGGTTCGAGGCGCTCGATCAGGTCCAGCACGGCCAGTTCCAGCAGCAGCGAACGCGGTAATGCCGGCAGCACTTGCGCGTCGAACTGCAACGCCAGCGGCACCAGTACTTGTTCCAGGGCGGCAGCCGAGAGTCGCAAGCGCACCGGTGACTGGCCGAGCAACAGCAACACATCCCGGGGTGTTTTCAGCGGCTGGGGATCGGCGGCCCAGGCGACGCTCAGATCCTGCCCGGCGCAGCGGCCCTGCCACGCATGCCGCCGGCGGTGCAATTGGTTATGCAGCGTGAGCAGCGCCGGGTCGTAGTGCTCAAGCCAGGGCGCCAACGGGTCGGCAAGGGCCACGATCATGTGCCGAGTCCTTGTTCTTCACGTAGCTCGCCGGCCACCCGTTCGCTGCTTTCACGCCCGTCCAGCAGGCTTTGCCAGGCATCAGACTGGCGCTGGCGGCTCAGGCGCTCCTGGCGAAACAGCTCACGCTCGCGCTCCTGGGTTTGCAGGGTACTGGACACGTGGCTGACGTCGCCTTCAAGCACCTGCTCATCGTCGGCCAAGCCCCGCAGGCGATCCTGGGCGGCCTGCCAACTGGCCACCGACAGGCCTTCGGTCAGCGAGGCGTAAATCTCGCCGGCTTCATGAGCAACGGCCTCACGGTGCAGGCGCAGTTGTTCCTTGGCGTCGGTCAAGGCGCCGCGGGTTTGCGCGCAGCGTTGCTGTTGCGCCGCCAACTGGCTCGCCGCCCGCTGTTCGCGCAGCACCCGCAGGGTTTGCAGGGTGCGCAGTTGTTCAGTCTTCATCGGTTCTTTTCTCCATCGTCATACCAACAGCGCACTCACTGAGTGCATGAAGATCGAATGTGGGAGCTTGCTGCGCTTTCGGGCTCATGCCAGCACCTGGCGCATGCGGATCAAGGTGTGTTCGGGGCTGCTGGGTTCGTCGGCGTTCTGGCGCAGGAAGGCTTCGATTGCCCCATGGCGGGTGATCGCTTCGTCGGCCAGCGGGTCGCTGCCGGCGGAGTACTCGCCGACGCGGATCAGCATTTCGATCTCGCCGTAGCGCGCCATCAATTCACGGATGCGCATCGCCAGGCGCTTGTGTTCGTCACCGGCGACCTGCTCCATCAAGCGGCTGCGGCTGCGCAGCACGTCCACCGCCGGGAAATAGTTGCGCTGCGCCAGTTCGGCGCTGAGGGCGATATGCCCGTCGAGGATCGAACGCGCTTCCTCCGCCACCGGATCGCTGGCGGCGTCGCCTTCGGTGAGCACGGTGTACAGCGCGGTGATGCTGCCGGCAGGGCCCGGGCCGGCGCGCTCGAGCAACTTGGGCAAGGTGGCAAAAAACGACGGCGGATAACCGCGGCGGGTCGGCGGTTCACCCACGGCCAGGCCGATTTCGCGCTGGGCGCGGGCGAACCGCGTGAGGCTGTCCATCAACAGCAGTACATTGCGGCCCTGGTCGCGGTGGTACTCGGCCAGGGTGGTGGCGACAAATGCCGCGCGCACCCGCTCGGCGGCCGGGCGGTCGGAGGTGGCGACGACAGCAACGGTGCGTGCGCGGGCCGTGGCGTCCAGTTGCACATCCAGCAGTTCGCGCACTTCCCTGCCCCGCTCGCCGATCAAACCGATGACAATCACATCGGCCTCGCTGTTGCGGATGATGCTCGCCAACAAGGAGGATTTGCCCACACCGGGCTCGCCGAAGATGCCCATGCGCTGGCCCTGGGCGAGGGTCAGCAAGCCGTCGATGGAGCGGATGCCCAACGCCATGGAGCGCACGATCAATTGCCGGGAGAACGGGGCCGGTGGCTCGGCATGCAAGGGGTAGGTCTGCAGGTTCAGGGTTGGCGGTACACCGTCACCGTCGAGAAACTCGCCCATGGGGCTGATCACTCGCCCCAATTGCGCATCGCCCACGGCCACACCCAGGCTTTCGCCGGTGGCAGTGATTTGCGTGCGGGTCGACAGGCCTTCCATGGAACCGATGGGCGACAGGATCGCTTCGTCGCCATCAAAACCGATCACTTCGGCGCTGAGGCTGCGACCACTGACCGGGTCGCGCAGGTGGCATAGCTCACCGATGCTCGCGCCCGCCACGCTGGCCCGCAGCAACACCCCGCGAATGCTCAGCACCGTGCCCTGCATCGGACGCAAGCGGGCCTGGGACAGCCGCTCGGTCAGGCGCGGCAGCAGTTGATCGAGGTTCATGCCACGCCCTCTTCGGCAAAGGGCAACAGGCTGCGGCGCAGGCTTTGCAGTTGCGCCTCCAGCCCCAGCTCAACCGAACCCGCCGGGCTGCTCAGGCGGGCCTGGCCGGCGCCCAGTTGCGCATCGGCCTCCACGGCGATGCCGTCCTTGAGCAACTGTGGGCGCAGGGCATTCACGTCGGCGGGCGGCACCCACAACGTCAAGGCCTGGCCCTGGCGAAACGCGCTCAGGGCCTGGCGTGTACAACGCACCACGCGGTCGGTGTCATCCAGTTCGCCGAGTACTTCACGCACGATGCCCAGGGCCAGGTCCGCTAGCGACGCCTCAAGCCCGGCCAGGTAATGCTGGACTTGGGCCTGGGTTTCCAGCAGCAACTGTGCAACCTGTTCGGCACCTTCGCGGCGCGCACTTTCAAAACCCTCGGCGCGGGCGGTGTGCAGCCATTGGTCGCTGTCGGCCTTGATCTGCTCGGCGTGCGCCCTGGCGGCTTGCACAAAGGCAAAGCCATCGGTCCATAACGCCGCTTCATCGGCGCGCAAAATCCGCGCGGCCGGACGGCTGGGTAATTCACTCATGGGCAAGCTCCTCGGCGAGTAACCGGGCGGCGACGGTCTGGACGATCTCCAGGTCGCGGGGCAAGCGCCCGCTGTAGCCCTTGGGTGCGACAAACCGCAGGGGCAGCCAGCCTTGCAACTCGGCAGGCTGGGCTTGCAGCCAGGCGGCGACACAGGTGAGGCCATCGCGGTCGATGGCGTCGATCAACTCGGCGGGCTCGCGCAGCAGGTCGGCCGCGCCGCCCAACTGCCGGTGCGCGAGGGCCAGGGCAAAGGCTTCCTGGCCAAGGCCCTCGCGCAATTCATTGACCACTTCGCGGCGGATCTCCCGGCTCAGGGTCGAGCCATGCCAGATCGCACCACACAGCCTGGGCAGACGCGCAAATTGCGCCGGGCTCAGCAGCAGCACCGGCAAATCAGCGGCGGGCGGCGTGACCAGATGCGCCAGCGGCGCCAGCTGATAATGGCTGGCCAGCAGTTGCTCCAGCCGCGAGCGAAAACGCGGCTGCCCATGCAGGGCTTGCAGCACCTCGACCGGCAGGCCTTCGCCAAAACACTCGCCAAGGCTTTGCTCGCGCACAAACTGCAACGGCTGGGCGATCAGCCCCTGCCAACGCTCAACCAGGCTCATTCACCCTCCTTGAGCACATACAACGCCTGGGACTGGCGCCGCGCCCATTGCTGGCGGGCCAACACACCACCCGCGCCGAGGGCGAGCAGCAGCAAGCCACCGAACAGCAACCGCGCCTGGTTGAGGTTGTCTTCCAACAGCCACAGGCCCATGAAACGCGCGAGTCGCGGTTGCGCCGGGTTCTGGCTGATGGACACCGCGGCCTTGATCGCGGTCACCGACACACCGTCATAGCTCAGGCCGGAAATTCCGTTGGCAACCAGGGTCTTGATCTGCGGAATCAGCGTGTTGATGTCGGTGCCCGGGTCGTAGCGCACCAGCACCGAGGCCGACGACGGCGAAATCACCCGCTTGAGCAGGTCATTGTCCGGCAGCACCACGTGCACCCGCGCCGAGACGATGCCGTCGATCTGCGACACCGAGTGGGACAGTTCTTCGCTCAAGGCATAGATCATCTGCGCCCGCTCCTGCACCGGCGACGACACCAGGCCATTGCCCTTGAACACCTCGCCCATGTTGGAAAAGCTCTGCTGCGGCAGGCCGGCGTTGTCCAGCAGGGTCATGGCCTCGGCGAAGCGCTGTTCGTCGACCACCACTTTCAACTGGCCGTTGTCCTGCACCTTGCGCGTCGCCGGGATGCCGTCGCGCAGCAGCACCGCGACCATGGCGTTGGCGTCGCGCTCGCTGAGGTTGGTGTAGAGGTCCATGTCGCAGGCCTGCAAGAGGCTGGCGAGCACGCCGATCAGCAGCAGGCGCAGGGCACGATTCGGGCTTGGCATGGCGTTATTGACCCTTGAGCAGCGTGTTGGCGGAACCGGAAATCTGCGTCGCACCGCGCACCACCATCTGGGTTTCGATGGAGTAGTCGAACATCTTGCCCAGTGAATGGACGATCTGGTCGACCTGCTGCTCGGCAACTTTCTTGCCCGGTTCTGCGGTGGGCGAGGCACCCGAGGTGCGGATATCCGCAGCGGCCACTTGCGGCGGCGCCGAGGGGTTATTGGTGAGCAAATCGGCGCGCTCGGAAAAGGTCCGGGAGCGGTCGATAAAACTGTTCAGGCGCTCCATCAGCCCCGAGCCGATCTGATGGGGGCTGGCGCCCTCGGGCATGCCCTTGGCCGTATTGGCCATGTGCTCGAACAGATTCTGCGAGGCCCCGGCGGGCCCCGCGCCGGCGGACGGCGGCAAGGCCGTGGCGCTGGCAGCGAGACTGATGGTCATGGGTGCGCCCTACTCTTCGTCGTCATCGGACATGGCGTCATTCAGCATTTCCTGGGCCTTGGGCATGATGATGAATTGGCCGCCGATGGTGACCGCCTGGGTGATCAGGGCATCGGTGAATTCGGCGTCGGTCATCTCCGGTTTATCGGCGCTCTTGGCGTTGTCCACCGCGGCGTTGAACTTGGCTTCAGGGCTGGCGCCACCGGGGGCGAGGTTGCTGTCTACGGCGGTTACGGACATGGTCATGCTCCTTTACTGGGGTTGGGGTGAATCAAGGGGTTTCAGTGCTCACCTGGGCGCCGCGAAACACCCGCACGCCGTGCTCGCGCGCCACAACAGGCGCGGCGGCCTTGGGCTGCAGGTGATCCACATGCTGCTGGACCAGCGCCAGGTACGGCGGCGGCCCGGAGACGAAGACTTCATCGCCCTCGGGGCCGTTACGCATCGATAACTGCTGGCCGAACACATCGAGGTTGTTCAGATAGGCCTGCAACTGATCCAGGTTCAGGGCGCTGGCCTTGAACAGCCTGGTGGTGATTTCATCGCTGGCATTGAGGTACAGCAGGTTGCCGTCGAAATACCAGGTCAGGCCATTGGTGCTGCACAGCATCTGCAAAAACTCCCCGGCGGTGGCTGCACGCACGGTGCTGCGGGCCTTGCCGCGGACCTTGTCGGAGAGCACCAGCGGGATATCGAGGTTGTGGCCGAACTCTTCGAGGGCGGCGCGCACGTCCTGGTCCACCAGCACATAGGCGTAGGGTTTGGCGAACCATTCGGGCTCTTCGTCGGCGTGGGCGATCGAGGCACCCAACAGCACCGACAGACATAGGAGCGCCATGGAAAATATGCTTACATGACGTCCGCCTTCGCCCAACGAGTTGTGACGATGACCAAACACTTTTTGCTTGCCGGCAGCCTGTTGCTGGCTGCCTGTTCCAATACTGCGCCGAGCGATTCCGACCGCTCGCTGAAGCTGGCCGACGACCTGAACAAACGCGGCGACTACGCCAGCGCGGCGGCGCTGTACGAACGTGCGGCCCAGCAACCGGGCGCAAGCATCGACTTGTGGCTCAAACTCGGCCAGGCACGGCTCGACGGCAACGACGCGGTCGGTGCCGAGCGCGCCTTCCAACAGGCCCTCGGCCTTCAAGCCCACAACGCCGACGCCCTGCTGGGACTGGGCACCGCGCAACTGCGCCTTGGCAAAAGCCAACGCGCCGTGACCGCCCTGGGCCAGGCCGCCGAGGCCAGCCAATCGCCGGTCGCCTACACCCGACTGGGCATTGCCCAGGTGTTGAACGGCCAGGCCGTCGCGGCACAAACCGCGTTCGCCAAAAGCCTGAGCCTGCAACCCGACGACCTCGACAGCCGCTGCAACCTGGCCCTGGCCTACGCCCTTGGCGGCCAGGCGCAGCAGGCCTTGGACACCATCGCCCCCGTCACCCAATCGCCCCGCGCGTTGCCACGGCATCAGCGTAATGAGTTGTTGGTGCTGGTGTTGGCGGGTTACGAACAACGGGTGGCCAGCTTGCCGCTGGACGATATACCGGCGGCTGAGCGCGCACGCCTGATCACGGAAGCCAACCGCATCAAAGCCATCAGCGATCCGATTGCGCAAGCGCGGGAATTGGGGCTGGTGGATACGCACTAAATCCAACTGCTTTTGATCTTGCTGTTGCCCTGCTTTTGACGTTGCTTTTGATCTATCAGGCCCCGTTAAACCACGCTG
>NZ_JACARS010000295.1:0-300 GCF_013386485.1 Pseudomonas sp. P7758
GAACTCGGCGCGCACCACGTCCACCAGGGCCAGCCAGGAAAACAGCGCCATGATCCCCAGCAGCCACCAGAAATTCGGTTCGACAAAGCCTGACAGGATGATCAACAGATACAGCACCGGCAGCCCGGACCACACTTCCAATATTCGTTGCCCGAGCAAGTCGACCCAGCCGCCGTAATATCCCTGCAAGGCACCGGCGGCGATGCCGATGGCGGCGCTGATGGCGGTGAGGGCCAGGGCAAACAGGATCGACACCCGGGCGCCGAAGATCACCCGCGCCAGCACGTCGCGGGATTGGTC
>NZ_JACARS010000035.1:0-38178 GCF_013386485.1 Pseudomonas sp. P7758
GCAAGCCCGCTCCCACATTTGACCGAGTACATCCCTTGGAATGCGGTCGAGTGTGGGAGCGGGCTTGCTCGCGAAAGCGGTCTTAAGCCTTGCGCACCCGCAAGCAACGCCACAAGGCTACGACCATGAACAGGCTCACCACCGCCCAACCCCACGCCTGCTGGTTCATCAACCCTTCACGGAACAACTGCGGCGCAATACCGGCACCGATGATGAACGCCAGCAATGCAATCTCCCGCCGCAGCCCGCTCACCGGACGCACCAGGTACACCAGCGCCGGCAGCACCAGCGCGGCACTCGGGAAGCTGCGGTAACGCGGGTCAAATACCAGCGCCAGCATCATGACCGCACCGGCAAACCCGGCGATTGCCACCAGCCAGCCAGCGCGCTGCTCCAGCCAGTTGAAGGCGCGTTCGCGCCAACCTTCTCGCGTACTCAACGCCAGGGCGGCGTGAGCCAGTACCGCAAGGTTCAAGGCCACCAGCAATCCAGCCCACACCCACTCATCCGTGAAGCGCGCGGTGACCCGGTTCAACTCGGCCCAGGTGCCGATCGAGCAGGCCGCCACGGCGCCCAGCAATGGCAACAACAACGCAGCCCGGGTCGTGCGCACGCGGCCACCCAGCAGCAGCGTGCCCAGCAGGATGATCCCGCCAACCCCCAGCCACAGCGGCCAGTACGGCACATTGGTCACCGGGCCGGCGAGCACGCCCTTGTCCTGGCGATCCGCATCAAACAGGCCCCAGTAACCCCCCACCGCCCCTTCACTGGCGCGTTTCCACGGCTGGTCAAAGGCTTCGATCAGGTTGTAGTGCCAGCCATTGGCTTCGGCCATGGCCACGAACCCGCGCATGAATTTCGCTTCGTTGACCCGGCTCGGCACCGCCGTTTCCCGCTGGCGGCCTTCGCTCGGCCAGCCGGTCTCGCCGATCATCACGTCCTTGGGGGCGAACTTGTTGCCGAAGGTCTGGCGCACATCGCCCACGTGCTTGAGCGCCTGGTCGATGCCCGAGGGGTCATCTTCCCAGTACGGCAGCAGGTGGATGGTCAGGAAGTCCACGGCCGGGGCGATTTCCGGGTGTTGCAGCCAGAACTCCCACACATCGGCATAGGTGACCGGTTGCTTGATATGGTCCTTGACGTGATGGATCAACTTGACCAACTGCCCGGCGGTGACTTCCTTGCGCAGCAGGGTTTCGTTGCCGACGATCACCGAGGTGACGACGTCGGGGTTGGCATTGGCCGAAGCGATCAGTGCCTCGACTTCCTTGGCGGTGGCCACCGGATCACTGCTGACCCATGCGCCGCTCATCAGCTTCAGGCCGTGTTTGCGCGCCAGTGCCGGCAAGTCTTCAAGGCCGGTCTGGGAGTAGGTGCGAATGCATTCGAAACGGGTGGCCAGCAACGCCAGGTCGGCGTCCATGCGCTCGGGGCGCAGTTTGAACGGCTGGTCGAACGGCGACTGGTCTTTGTCGAAGGGCGTGTAGGACGCACATTGCAGCTTGTGGCTGGCGCTGGCCACGTCCGGCAGCACCACCGGTTGGCCAAGGCCGTACCAATAGCCGCCGAGGGCCAGCACACCGAGGATCAGGGCAAATAAATAGGGCAGGAGCGGGAAACGTGCAGTCGCGGGCATGATCAGGCCGTCTGGGGGCAAAGGCGCGCATCTTACCCGGATTTGAGCCGTCCCAGTGGGGCCGCATAATTTTGACATGCAAAGTTCGGGCGGGATCGTCGGTGAATGTCCTACAAATCATCCTGCTGGCGATGTGATGTCGTTTCTTGCTTACCTGAGGTCGCAGTCAGAGCAGGTCGCTTGTGGCAGCAGGTTGATGATCGAAGTGTCAGCCCTCCACTGATGAGGCACCCACGTGATCGATGCGCGTGAAGGGGGCGCGGTGCACCACATAACAACAGGTTGACGTCGCTCGGCATCCGCCGGGCGCAGCACTTTCGGGGAAGCACTATGAAGATGCGACGACTCTTGGGCGCAGCTGCCACTCTGGTAGTTGCGATGAGCTCC
This sequence comes from Pseudomonas sp. P7758, assembly GCF_013386485.1. Taxonomy (NCBI): domain Bacteria; kingdom Pseudomonadati; phylum Pseudomonadota; class Gammaproteobacteria; order Pseudomonadales; family Pseudomonadaceae; genus Pseudomonas; species Pseudomonas sp. P7758. The sequence goes on from NZ_JACARS010000035.1 coordinate 2,024, forward strand.
ACACTAGCCAGCGCCGACAGCAAAACCCTGAGCATCGGCTATGTGGATGGCTGGTCGGACAGTGTCGCCACCACCCACGTGGCGGCAGAAGTGATCAAGCAAAAGCTCGGTTATGACGTGAAACTGCAAGCGGTCGCCACCGGGATCATGTGGCAAGGCGTGGCCACCGGCAAACTCGACGCCATGCTCTCCGCCTGGTTGCCGGTGACCCACGGTGAATACTGGGCCAAGAACAAGGACAAGGTGGTCGACTACGGCCCCAACTTCAAGGACGCCAAGATCGGCCTGATCGTGCCTGAGTACGTGAAAGCCAAATCCATCGAAGACCTCAAGACCGACACCACCTTCAAGAACAAGATCGTGGGTATCGACGCCGGTTCAGGTGTGATGCTCAAGACCGACGAAGCAATCAAGGCCTATGGCCTGGACTACAAGCTGCAAGCCAGCTCGGGCGCGGCGATGATCGCCGAGTTGACCCGTGCCGAAGACAAACAGGAATCCATTGCGGTCACCGGCTGGGTGCCACACTGGATGTTCGCCAAGTGGAAACTGCGTTTCCTGGACGACCCAAAAGGAATTTATGGTGCTGCTGAGACCGTCAACAGCATCGGCAGCAAAGGCCTGGAAAAGAAAGCCCCGGAAGTCGTGGCGTTCCTGAAGAAATTCCAGTGGGCCTCCAAGGATGAAATCGGCGAAGTCATGCTGGCGATCCAAGAGGGCGCCAAGCCTGAAGCGGCGGCCAAGGACTGGGTGGCCAAGCACCCTGAGCGCGTCGCCGAGTGGACTGCTAAGTAAGTCTCTTGTGGGCGCTGGCTTGCCTGCGATGCAGACGCCTCGGTGCACATGATGTATCGAGGTGATCCCATCGCGGGCAGCCCGGCTCCCACATTATTTCGCCCCCGCAATTATTCCTGCACCTTCAATATCCCTCGCTACACTCCTTCTACTACTAAGGTCGTCTGGAACCTGTTCCTCAGCCGCATACAGTGGATATGTTCCAATAATAAAAAGCTGTGCTGCGAGGATAAAAACAATGAACGACAGCATTTACCTCTCGATTCAAAACAGCCCGCGTTTCAAGGAGCTGGTTAGTAAAAGGGAAAGATTCGCCTGGATTCTCTCGGCAATCATGCTTGGGCTTTACTCCGCTTTCATTCTTCTGATTGCCTATGGGCCGCAAATACTGGGGGCCAAGATCAGCCCCGGTTCGTCCATTACGTGGGGGATCCCGATCGGGGTCGGGCTGATTGTGTCGGCCTTCGTCCTCACCGGCATCTATGTACGACGCGCCAACGGCGAATTCGACGACTTGAACAATGCGATTCTCAAGGAGGCTGCGCAATGATCCGTCGTCTATTGGCTGTACTCGGCGCTTCGGCCTTTGCACCTGCCGTTTGGGCGGCCGATGCACTGACCGGCGAAGTGCATAAACAACCGCTGAATATCGCAGCGATCCTGATGTTCGTGGCCTTCGTCGGCGCGACCTTGTGCATCACCTACTGGGCGTCCAAGCGCAACAAGTCGGCGGCCGACTACTATGCGGCCGGCGGCAAGATCACCGGGTTCCAGAACGGTCTGGCGATTGCCGGTGACTACATGTCGGCAGCCTCCTTCCTGGGAATTTCCGCGCTGGTGTTCACCTCCGGCTACGACGGCCTGATCTACTCGATCGGCTTCCTGGTGGGCTGGCCGATCATTCTGTTCCTGATCGCCGAGCGCCTGCGTAACCTGGGCAAATACACCTTTGCCGACGTGGCGTCCTATCGCCTGGGGCAAACCCAGATCCGCAGCCTGTCGGCCTGTGGCTCTTTGGTGGTGGTGGCGTTCTACCTGATCGCGCAGATGGTAGGCGCGGGCAAGCTGATCCAGCTGCTGTTCGGCCTGGATTATCACGTCGCGGTGATTCTGGTAGGCATCCTGATGTGCCTCTATGTGTTGTTCGGCGGCATGCTGGCGACCACCTGGGTGCAGATCATCAAGGCAGTGCTGTTGCTGTCCGGTGCCTCGTTCATGGCGCTGATGGTGATGAAACACGTCAACTTCGACTTCAACATGCTGTTTGCCGAGGCGATCAAGGTTCACCCTAAAGGTGAAGCGATCATGAGCCCGGGCGGTCTGGTGAAAGACCCGATTTCGGCGTTCTCCCTCGGCCTGGCACTGATGTTCGGTACCGCCGGCCTGCCGCACATCCTGATGCGCTTCTTCACTGTGAGTGACGCAAAGGAAGCTCGCAAGAGCGTGCTGTATGCCACTGGCTTCATCGGCTACTTCTATATCCTGACCTTCATCATCGGCTTCGGCGCGATCCTGCTGGTCAGCACCAACCCGGCGTTCAAGGATGCTGCAGGTGCCTTGCTCGGCGGTAACAACATGGCGGCGGTGCACCTGGCCAACGCGGTGGGCGGCAGTATCTTCCTGGGCTTCATCTCGGCCGTGGCGTTTGCCACCATCCTGGCAGTGGTTGCCGGTTTGACCCTCGCGGGTGCTTCGGCGGTGTCCCATGACCTGTACGCCAGCGTGATCAAGAAAGGCAAGGCCAACGAGAAGGATGAGATTCGCGTATCGAAGATCACCACCATCGCCCTGGCAGTACTGGCGATTGGCTTGGGCATCCTGTTTGAAAGCCAGAACATCGCGTTCATGGTGGGCCTGGCGTTCTCCATTGCGGCCAGCTGTAACTTCCCGGTGCTGCTGCTTTCCATGTACTGGAAAAACCTCACCACCCGCGGTGCGATGATTGGTGGCTGGCTGGGCTTGATCAGTGCCGTTGGCCTGATGATCCTCGGCCCAACCATCTGGGTCTCGATCCTGCACCATGAGAAGGCGATTTTCCCTTACGAGTACCCGGCGCTGTTCTCGATGATCATTGCGTTCATCGGCATCTGGTTCTTCTCCATCACCGACAAGTCGGCGGCGGCAGAGAAGGAACGTGCGCTGTACTTCCCGCAGTTTGTGCGTTCGCAGACTGGCCTGGGGGCGAGTGGGGCGGTTAGCCACTAAGCCCGTAACAGTTACAAAAAAATGCCCCGGTCGTGAGATCGGGGCTTTTTTTTGCCTTTATTGGTAACAGATACGACAAAACTGTTTCTCAAATCCGGCACAAATAAAAACGGCCTCCCTATCAAAGGAGGCCGTTTTCGGTGTAGCCAAGTAGCGATCAGCTTACTTGCGGTCTTCCAGCTTGGTGATGTCACGCGACTCGTAGCCAGTGTACAGCTGGCGCGGACGGCCAATCTTGTACGGGCTGGAGAGCATTTCTTTCCAGTGGGAGATCCAGCCCACGGTCCGCGCCAGGGCGAAGATCACGGTGAACATGCTGGTTGGAATGCCGATCGCCTTGAGGATGATCCCCGAGTAGAAGTCGACGTTCGGGTACAGCGAGCGCTCGATGAAGTACGGGTCGGTCAGGGCGATCTCTTCCAGGCGCATGGCGAGTTCGAGTTGCGGATCGTTCTTGATGCCCAGTTCCTTCAACACTTCGTCGCAGGTCTTCTTCATTACGGTGGCGCGCGGGTCGCGGTTCTTGTAGACCCGGTGACCGAAGCCCATCAACTTGAACGGATCGTTCTTGTCCTTGGCCTTGGCGATGAACTTGTCGATGTTCGAGACATCGCCGATTTCATCGAGCATGGTCAATACGGCTTCGTTCGCACCGCCGTGGGCAGGGCCCCACAGTGCGGCGATACCGGCGGCGATACAGGCGAACGGGTTGGCGCCCGAGGAGCCCGCCAGGCGCACGGTAGAGGTCGAGGCGTTCTGTTCGTGGTCGGCGTGGAGGATGAAGATCTTGTCCATCGCGGCGGCCAGCACCGGGCTGATCGGTTTGATCTCGCACGGGGTGTTGAACATCATGTGCAGGAAGTTTTCCGCGTACGTCAGGTCGTTGCGCGGGTACATCATGGGTTGACCCATGGAGTACTTGTAAACCATTGCGGCCAGGGTCGGCATCTTGGCAACCAGGCGGATCGCGGAGATTTCGCGATGCTGCGGGTTATTGATGTCCAGGGAGTCGTGATAGAAGGCCGACAGGGCGCCGACTACGCCGCACATGACGGCCATCGGGTGGGCGTCGCGACGGAAGCCGTTGAAGAAGGTCTTCAACTGCTCGTGAACCATGGTGTGGTTCTTCACGGTGCTGACAAACTGGGCCTTTTGCTCAGCTGTTGGCAATTCGCCATTAAGCAGCAGGTAGCAGGTTTCCAGGTAGTCCGACTGTTCAGCAAGCTGTTCGATCGGGTAGCCGCGGTGCAGCAAGATACCGTTATCACCGTCGATATAGGTGATCTTCGACTCGCATGAGGCGGTCGACATGAAGCCTGGGTCGAATGTAAAACGGCCCGTGGCCGTCAGGCCCCGTACGTCGATAACATCGGGACCAACGGTGCCGGTTAAAATGGGCAGCTCGACGGGGGCTGCGCCCTCGATGATCAACTGCGCTTTTTTGTCAGCCATGTGGCCTCCTATTTATGCTTCAAATCATCAGACAGACCCCCCACGCAGGGCCCGCACCACTATAGTGAGATAAATTCAGATGTCAATTTGCCTAAAGTCTTGCTCCAGAAGGCTTTAACCGTACTTTTTCCTCGAAATTACCTGCCATTTACGCCTTTTATGCCGCCAGCGCAATGCGCTATTAGGGTGAGGAGTGCGCGTTGTCATTAGTTGCCTAACTGTCTATACTCGGCCTCCGACCGCCAGGGGCTTTTGGGCCCGTTTTGATGGGGGTCGCACTCCCTGGGTGGTGGTTACCTGACCAGTGCACTCCCCAACAACTTTGCCCTGATTGTTAGGGGCTCTTCAGTGTGAAAAAAAGCCGTGAATAGCCAACGACCTGTAAACCTAGACCTAAGGACCATCAAACTCCCCATCACCGGCGTAACGTCGTTCCTGCACCGTGTATCCGGCATCATCCTGTTTCTTGGCCTGGGCATCATGCTTTATGCATTGAGCAAATCCCTGGGTTCGGAAGAAGGGTACGCCGAGGTGAAGGCATGCTTGACCAGTCCGCTGGCCAAATTCGTCGCCTGGGGCCTCCTGTCCGCTCTGCTTTATCACCTTGTGGCCGGTATTCGCCACTTGATCATGGACATGGGTATCGGTGAGACGCTGGAAGGCGGCAAGCTGGGCTCGAAAATCGTCATCGCCATTTCCGTGGTGCTGATCGTTCTGGCGGGAGTTTGGATATGGTAACCAGCGTTACGAACCTGTCGCGTTCGGGCCTCTATGACTGGATGGCGCAACGTGTGTCTGCGGTTGTTCTCGCGGCTTATTTCATCTTCCTGATCGGGTACCTCGCGGCGAACCCTGGCATTGGCTACGCCCAATGGCACGGCCTGTTCGCTCACAACGGGATGCGCATCTTCAGTCTGCTGGCCCTTGTAGCCCTGGGCGCTCACGCCTGGGTTGGCATGTGGACCATCGCGACCGACTACCTGACGCCGATGGCGCTGGGCAAGTCCGCGACAGCAGTACGGTTTCTCTTCCAGGCAGTATGCGGCGTCGCGATGTTCGCTTACTTCGTCTGGGGTGTGCAGATTCTTTGGGGTATCTGATTCATGGCTAACACAGTTAATACGCTTTCATTCGACGCCATCATCATTGGCGGCGGCGGTGCCGGCATGCGCGCTGCGCTGCAACTGGCCCAGGGCGGTCACAAGACTGCCGTGATCACCAAGGTGTTCCCGACCCGTTCCCACACCGTTTCGGCCCAGGGTGGCATCACGTGCGCCATCGCCTCCGCCGATCCAAACGATGACTGGCGCTGGCACATGTACGATACCGTCAAGGGTTCCGACTATATCGGTGACCAGGACGCTATCGAATACATGTGCTCCGTAGGCCCGGAAGCGGTCTTCGAGCTGGAACACATGGGTCTGCCGTTCTCCCGTACCGAACAGGGTCGCATCTACCAGCGTCCGTTCGGCGGTCAGTCGAAAGACTTCGGTAAGGGTGGCCAGGCCGCTCGTACCTGTGCCGCAGCCGACCGTACCGGTCACGCGCTGTTGCACACCCTGTACCAGGCCAACCTGAAGGCCGGCACCGTATTCCTCAACGAATACTACGGCGTCGACCTGGTGAAGAACGAAGACGGTGCCTTTGTAGGCATGATCGTTATCTGCATCGAAACCGGCGAAACCTCTTACGTGCGGGCTAACGCCACCGTATTGGCGACCGGCGGTGCAGGCCGTATCTACTCTTCGACTACCAATGCCCTGATCAACACCGGTGACGGTATCGGCATGGCCCTGCGTGCAGGCGTCCCGGTACAAGACATCGAAATGTGGCAGTTCCACCCGACCGGCATCGCCGGCGCCGGTGTACTGGTTACAGAAGGTTGCCGTGGTGAAGGTGGTTACCTGATCAACAAGAACGGCGAGCGCTTCATGGAGCGTTATGCTCCGAACGCCAAAGACCTTGCCGGTCGTGACGTTGTAGCCCGTTCCATGGTTAAAGAGATCATCGCCGGTAACGGCTGTGGTCCCGATGGCGACCACGTGATGCTGAAGCTCGATCACCTCGGTGAAGAAGTGCTGCACAGCCGTCTGCCAGGCATCATGGAGCTGTCCAAGACCTTTGCCCACGTTGACCCGGCTGTTGCGCCGATCCCGGTTGTTCCAACTTGCCACTATATGATGGGCGGCGTTGCCACCAACATTCATGGCCAGGCGATCACCCAGGACGCCGACGGCGTTGACCAGATCATCCCTGGTCTGTTCGCGGTAGGTGAAGTGGCGTGCGTATCGGTTCACGGTGCCAACCGCCTGGGTGGTAACTCGCTGCTCGACCTGGTGGTATTCGGTCGCGCCGCCGGCCTGTTCCTGGAACAGACCCTGAAGGAAGGCGTTGATTACGCGCGTCCACGCCAGTCCGACATCGACGCTGCCCTGGCACGTCTGGATGGCCTGAACTCGCGTACCGATGGCGAAGACGTTGCCTCCCTGCGCAAAGAACTGCAAAGCTGCATGCAGAACTACTTCGGTGTGTTCCGTACCGGCGAATACATGCAGAAAGGTATCGCCCAGCTGGCTGACCTGCGTACGCGCATCGCCAACGTCAAGATCAACGACAAGAGCCAGGCGTTCAACACCGCTCGAATCGAAGCCCTTGAGCTGCAAAACCTGCTGGAAGTGGCTGAAGCGACTGCGATCGCCGCCGAGGTTCGTAAAGAATCCCGTGGTGCTCACGCTCGTGAAGACTATGAAGACCGCGACGACGAAAACTGGTTGTGCCACACCCTGTACTTCCCGGGTGACAAGCGCGTAACCAAGCGTGCCGTGAACTTCTCGCCGAAGACGGTTCCGACGTTTGAACCGAAGATTCGGACTTACTAAGGGTGGCTGCCATGTTGAAAGTCAGTGTTTATCGCTACAACCCTGATCAGGACGCTGCGCCGTTCATGCAGGAATTCCAGGTCGATACCGGTGGTAAGGACCTGATGGTGCTGGACGTGCTGGCCCTGGTTAAAGAGCAGGACGAGGGTTTCTCCTATCGTCGCTCTTGCCGTGAAGGTGTCTGCGGCTCCGACGGCATGAACATCAACGGCAAGAACGGCCTGGCGTGCATCACGCCGCTGTCTTCCGTGGTGAAAGGCAACAAGTTGGTTGTTCGTCCGCTGCCAGGTTTGCCGGTTATCCGTGACCTGGTCGTCGATATGAGCATCTTCTACAAGCAATACGAGAAGGTTAAGCCATTCCTGCAGAACGACACGCCGGCTCCGGCCATCGAGCGTCTGCAGACTCCGGAAGAGCGCGAGAAGCTGGACGGTCTGTACGAGTGCATCCTGTGCGCTTGCTGCTCGACTTCCTGCCCGTCCTTCTGGTGGAACCCCGACAAGTTCCTGGGCCCAGCTGCCCTGCTGCAAGCGTACCGCTTCCTGGCAGACAGCCGTGACACCAAGACTGCCGAGCGTCTGGCTTCGCTGGATGACCCGTTCAGCGTATTCCGCTGCCGCGGGATCATGAACTGCGTCAACGTATGTCCCAAAGGCCTGAACCCGACTAAGGCCATTGGTCACGTACGTAGCATGCTGCTGCAAAGCGGCGTGTAACCGACGTTGTAGTAAAAGCAGGACCGTTGTGCCCGTAGATGCTACGGCGCAGGCTTCAACCGGCGCCGTAGTTTTAACTTGAGCAGCGACTTACAAAGACGCGGCTCTTATTTTGAAGAAATGAGACAAGCAGGGGCATTCGGGTTGGTACCCGAACTATCAGCGTGATCCTAAGTGGCTTGTTTTGGTCGCTGCACTTGGCCTTTTGCAAGCAAACTCGGTGTTTTCGCCGGTGGTGTCCCCAAATCGAGGGTGACCAAGCATGCAAGAAAGCGTGATGCAGCGCATGTGGAACAGCGGCTATCTTTCAGGTGGTAACGCTGCCTATGTGGAAGAGCTTTATGAGCTCTACCTGCACGACCCTAACGCTGTGCCAGAAGAATGGCGCACCAAATTTCAGACGTTGTCTTCAGACGGCAACGCTGCCACCGATGTATCGCACGCAACAATTCGCGATCAGTTCGTGCTGCTGGCAAAGAACCAGCGCCGCGCCCAGCCGGTTTCTGCCGCAAGCGTGAGCAGTGAGCACGAGAAGAAGCAAGTTGAAGTACTGCGACTGATCCAGGCCTACCGTATGCGTGGCCACCAGGCAGCCCAGCTTGACCCGCTGGGGCTGTGGCAGCGTCCTGCACCTGCAGACCTGTCGATCAATCATTACGGCTTGACCAATGCCGATCTTGATACGACCTTCCGTGCCGGCGACCTGTTCATCGGCAAAGAGGAAGCGAGCCTACGCGAAATTCACGAAGCGTTGCAGCAGACATATTGCCGCACCATCGGTGCCGAATTTACGCACATCACTGATTCCGAGCAGCGCCACTGGTTCCAGCACCGCCTTGAAGGCGTGCGTGGTCGCCCGGTGCTGTCTGCGGACGTCAAGAGCCACTTGCTCGAGCGCGTCACTGCAGCGGAAGGCCTGGAAAAATACCTGGGCACCAAATACCCGGGCACCAAGCGTTTCGGCCTGGAAGGCGGCGAAAGCCTGATCCCGATGCTCGACGAGCTGATCCAACGTTCCGGTTCCTACGGCACCAAGGAAATCGTGATCGGCATGGCCCACCGTGGCCGCTTGAACGTGCTGGTCAACACCTTCGGCAAGAACCCGCGCGAGCTGTTCGACGAGTTCGAAGGCAAGAAGAAGGTCGAGCTGGGTTCCGGTGACGTTAAATATCACCAGGGCTTCTCGTCCAACGTAATGACCACCGGCGGTGAAGTTCACCTGGCCATGGCGTTCAACCCATCCCACCTGGAGATCGTTTCTCCAGTGGTCGAGGGGTCGGTACGTGCGCGCCAGGATCGTCGTAACGATTCCACCGGTGAGAAGGTCCTGCCGATTTCCATCCACGGTGACGCGGCATTCGCCGGTCAGGGCGTGGTCCTGGAAACCTTCCAGATGTCGCAGACTCGCGGCTTCAAGACCGGCGGTACCGTTCACATCGTCATCAACAACCAGGTAGGCTTCACCATCAGCAACCCGCTGGACGCACGCTCTACCGAGTACGCGACCGACGTTGCCAAGATGATCCAGGCGCCGATCCTCCATGTGAATGGTGATGATCCGGAAGCCGTGTTGTTCGTGACCCAGTTGGCCATCGATTACCGCATGCAGTTCAAGCGTGACGTGGTCATCGACCTGGTCTGCTACCGTCGTCGCGGTCACAACGAAGCGGATGAGCCTAGCGGCACCCAACCGTTGATGTACCAGCAAATCACCAAGCAGCGCACCACCCGTGAGCTGTATGCCGATAGCCTGATCAAGGCCGGCGTGGTGGACGATGCACGTGTTCAGGCGAAGATCGATGAATACCGCAACGCGCTGGACAACGGCCTGCATGTCGTGAAAAGCCTGGTCAAGGAGCCGAACAAAGAGTTGTTCGTTGACTGGCGTCCGTACCTGGGCCACGCCTGGACTGCGCGTCACGACACCTCGTTCGATCTGAAGACCCTGCAGGAACTGTCGGCCAAGCTGCTGGAAATTCCAGATGGCTTCGTCGTACAGCGCCAGGTTGCGAAGATCTACGAAGACCGTCAGAAGATGCAAGCCGGCGGCCTGCCGATCAACTGGGGTTACGCTGAAACCATGGCGTACGCGACCCTGGCGTTCGAAGGTCACCCGATCCGCATGACTGGCCAGGACATCGGCCGCGGTACGTTCTCGCACCGTCACGCTGTGTTGCACAACCAGAAAGACGCGGGCACCTACATCCCGTTGCAGAACCTGTACGAAGGCCAGCCACGTTTCGACCTGTACGATTCGTTCCTGTCCGAAGAAGCCGTACTGGCGTTCGAATACGGTTACTCGACCACCACGCCTCAGGCGCTGGTGATCTGGGAAGCCCAGTTCGGCGACTTCGCCAACGGTGCCCAGGTGGTTATCGACCAGTTCATCACCAGCGGCGAGCACAAGTGGGGCCGTCTGTGCGGTCTGACCATGCTGCTGCCACACGGTTATGAAGGTCAGGGTCCGGAGCACTCCTCGGCCCGTCTGGAGCGTTACCTGCAATTGTGCGCCGAGCACAACATCCAGGTGTGCGTGCCGACTACCCCGGCCCAGATCTACCACTTGCTGCGTCGCCAGGTGATCCGCCCGCTGCGCAAGCCGCTGGTAGTGCTGACGCCGAAATCGCTGCTGCGTCATAAATTGGCCATCTCGACCCTGGAAGATCTGGCGGATGGTTCGTTCCAGACCGTTATTTCAGAAATCGACACCCTCGACGCGGCCAAGGTCACTCGCCTGATCCTGTGCAGCGGCAAGGTTTACTACGATTTGCTGGAAAAACGCCGTGCCGAAGGCCGCGAAGACATCGCCATCGTGCGGATCGAGCAGCTTTACCCGTTCCCGGAAGACGACCTGATGGAGGCCATCGCGCCTTACACCAACCTCACCAATGTGGTGTGGTGTCAGGAAGAACCGATGAACCAGGGCGCGTGGTACAGCAGCCAGCATCATCTGCGTCGCAGCATCGGCAATCACAAACAGGCACTGGGCCTGGAGTACGCCGGTCGTGATGCTTCTGCTGCACCTGCGTGTGGTTATGCGTCGATGCACGCCGAGCAGCAGGAAAAACTGCTGCAAGATGCTTTCACTGTTTAACGCCTTCGCGCTGACTGAAACCGAATTTTAAGGACCCACAGATAATGGCTATCGAAATCAAAGCCCCGTCATTCCCGGAATCGGTTGCCGATGGCACCGTTGCCACCTGGCACAAGAAACCAGGCGAGGCCGTCAAGCGTGACGACCTGATCGTCGACATCGAAACCGACAAGGTCGTGCTCGAAGTGTTGGCTGAAGCTGACGGCGTGCTGGGCGCAATCGTTGCCGAAGAAGGCGCTACCGTCCTGTCGAATCAGGTACTGGGCTCGATCGAAGAGGGCGGTGCTGCTGCCGCTGCTCCTGCTCCTGCCGCCGCTGCGGCACCGGCTGCTGCCGCAGCTCCAGCTGCTGCACCGGCTGCGGGTGGCGAAGATCCAATCGCTGCACCGGCTGCGCGTCAGCTGGCTGACGAAAACGGCATCAACCTGGCGTCCATCAAGGGCACCGGCAAAGATGGCCGTGTGACCAAGGAAGACGTGGTTGCCGCCGTTGAAGCCAAGAAAAACGCTCCAGCTGCTGCGCCTGCCAAGGCTGCTGCCCCGGCTGCCGCTGCTCCTGTGTTCGCCGCTGGCGACCGCACCGAGAAGCGCGTACCGATGACCCGCGTGCGTGCCACCGTGGCCAAGCGCCTGGTTGAAGCACAGTCGAACATGGCGATGCTGACTACTTTCAACGAAGTCGACATGACCGAAGTCATGGCCCTGCGTTCGAAGTACAAGGACCTGTTCGAGAAGTCCCACAACGGCGTACGCCTGGGCTTCATGTCGTTCTTCGTGAAAGCGGCCACCGAAGCGCTGAAACGCTTCCCGGCAGTCAACGCTTCCATCGACGGCGGCGACATCGTTTACCACGGTTATGCTGACGTCGGCGTTGCCGTCTCCAGCGACCGTGGCCTGGTGGTACCGGTTCTGCGTAACGCCGAGCTGATGAGCCTGGCTGAAATCGAAGGCGGCATCGCCAACTTCGGCAAGAAGGCCCGTGACGGCAAACTGACCATCGACGAGATGACCGGTGGTACCTTCACCATCACCAACGGTGGTACTTTCGGTTCGATGATGTCGACTCCGATCGTCAACCCGCCACAAGCTGCGATCCTGGGCATGCACAACATTCTGCAGCGTCCTATGGCGATCAACGGCCAAGTGGTTATCCGCCCGATGATGTACCTGGCGCTTTCGTACGATCACCGCCTGATCGATGGTAAAGAAGCCGTGACTTTCCTGGTGACCATCAAGAACCTGCTGGAAGACCCGGCTCGTCTGCTGCTGGATATCTGATAAAGCGGCGGTGCGCCGTACCACCCGGTCTGCCGCGAGGCAGGCCGGAGTGCGGCTCACGGCTTGAAGCTTTTAGCTAAAGAGGATTTTTTTTCATGTCGCAGAAATTTGACGTTGTAGTGATTGGCGCAGGCCCTGGCGGCTACGTTGCCGCCATCAAGGCCGCACAACTGGGCCTCTCGACTGCTTGCATCGAAAAATACACCGACAAGGAAGGCAAACTGGCGCTGGGCGGTACTTGCCTGAACGTTGGCTGCATTCCTTCCAAGGCGCTGCTGGACAGCTCCTGGAAATTCCACGAAGCGCAAGACGGTTTTGCCATCCACGGCATCAACCACGCTGGCGTGACCATGGACGTGCCAGCGATGGTCGGCCGCAAGGCCAACATCGTTAAAGGCCTGACTTCCGGCGTTGCTACCCTGTTCAAGGCCAACGGCGTTACTTCCCTGCAAGGCCACGGCAAACTGCTGGCCGGCAAGAAAGTTGAAATCACCAAGCCTGACGGTTCGACCGAAATCATCGAAGCCGAGAACGTGATCCTGGCTCCAGGTTCGCGTCCAATCGACATTCCACCGGCTCCGGTCGACCAGAACGTGATCGTTGATTCGACCGGCGCCCTGGAATTCCAGGCGGTTCCAAAACGTCTGGGCGTGATCGGCGCTGGCGTGATCGGCCTGGAACTGGGTTCGGTCTGGTCCCGCCTGGGTTCCGAAGTGACCGTGCTGGAAGCCCTGGACACGTTCCTGCTGGCTGCCGACACCGCAGTGTCCAAAGAAGCGCTGAAAACCCTGACCAAACAAGGTCTGGACATCAAGCTGGGCGCTCGTGTTACCGGTTCCAAGGTTAACGGCGAAGAAGTTGTCGTGACCTACACCGACAAGGATGGCGAACAGACCATCACTTTCGACAAGCTGATCGTAGCCGTTGGTCGCCGTCCGGTGACCACTGACCTGCTGGCTTCCGACAGCGGCGTGAACATCGACGAGCGTGGTTTCATCCACGTTGACGATCACTGCGCTACCACCGTGCCGGGCGTCTACGCCATTGGCGACGTGGTTCGCGGCATGATGCTGGCGCACAAGGCTTCCGAAGAAGGCATCATGGTTGTCGAGCGCATCAAGGGTCACAAGACCCAGATGAACTACGACCTGATCCCGTCGGTTATCTACACCCACCCGGAAATTGCATGGGTCGGCAAGAACGAACAGCAGTTGAAAGCTGAAGGCGTTGAAGTTAACGTCGGCACCTTCCCGTTTGCCGCTTCTGGCCGTGCCATGGCAGCCAACGACACCGGTGGTTTTGTCAAAGTCATCGCTGATGCCAAGACTGACCGCGTATTGGGCGTCCACGTGATCGGCCCAGGCGCAGCAGAACTGGTTCAGCAAGGCGCAATCGGTATGGAATTCGGCACCAGCGCCGAAGACATCGGCATGATGGTTTTCTCCCATCCGACCCTGTCCGAAGCGCTGCACGAAGCCGCGTTGGCAGTGAATGGCCATGCCATCCACATCGCCAACAAGAAGAAGCGCTAAGCGAGATAATAAGAAACCACGGCGGTTGCCCGTCGTGAGCCTTGTGCGCAAGACTCACCGCGGAATATCCGCTGGACGCAGTCTTGCGCAGTTTCACCACCCAGGGTTCAGGCCTTTGGTGGTTTGACTGTGCAAGCAGCAGTCACAGGTGGCGCGGCACTCAATAAAGAGCGCAGCGCCGAATGCGCAGTACCTAACGAAGACGGTAATAAGCATGAATCTTCACGAGTATCAGGGTAAGCAGCTGTTCGCTGAATACGGCCTGCCAGTATCCAAGGGTTACGCAGTAGACACCCCGGAAGCAGCAGCAGAAGCTTGCGACAAAATCGGCGGCACCGAGTGGGTTGTCAAAGCCCAGGTCCACGCTGGTGGTCGCGGTAAAGCGGGCGGCGTTAAGCTGGTTCGCAGCAAAGAAGACGCCAAAGCCTTCGCTCAGCAGTGGCTGGGCAAGCGTCTGGTGACTTACCAGACTGATGCCAATGGCCAGCCAGTCACCAAGATCCTGGTTGAATCGTGCACTGATATCGCTAAAGAGCTGTACCTGGGCGCTGTCGTTGACCGTTCGAGCCGTCGCATCGTGTTCATGGCCTCCACCGAAGGTGGCGTGGACATTGAGAAGATCGCTGAAGAAACCCCAGAAAAAATTCTGAAAGCCACTATCGATCCACTGGTTGGCGCTCAGCCATTCCAGGGTCGCGAGCTGGCATTCCAGTTGGGTCTGGAAGGCAAGCAAGTTGCCCAGTTCGCCAAGATCTTCGTAGGTCTGGCCAAACTGTTCCAGGATCACGATCTGGCCCTGCTGGAAGTGAACCCGCTGGTGATCAAGGCTGACGGCGATCTGCATTGCCTCGATGCCAAGATCAACATCGACGCCAACGCCATGTACCGTCAGCCTAAGCTGAAGACTTTCCACGATCCGTCGCAAGACGATCCGCGCGAAGCGCACGCTGCCAAGTTCGAACTGAACTACGTAGCCCTGGAAGGTAACATCGGTTGCATGGTCAACGGTGCTGGCCTGGCCATGGGTACCATGGACATCGTCAACCTGCATGGCGGCAAACCAGCCAACTTCCTCGACGTAGGCGGCGGTGCCACCAAAGAACGCGTTACCGAAGCGTTCAAGATCATCCTGTCCGACTCCAACGTCGCTGCAGTACTGGTCAACATCTTCGGCGGCATCGTTCGTTGCGACATGATTGCCGAAGGCATCATCGGTGCAGTGAAAGAAGTCGGCGTTAAAATCCCGGTTGTTGTGCGCCTTGAAGGTAACAACGCTGAACTGGGCGCTAAAGTACTGGCAGAAAGCGGTTTGAACATCATCGCTGCTACCAGCCTGACCGACGCTGCTCAACAAGTTGTCAAAGCTGCGGAGGGCAAATAATGAGCGTCCTGATCAATAAAGACACCAAGGTTATCTGCCAGGGTATTACCGGTTCCCAAGGTAGTTTCCACACCCAGCAAGCCATCGAATACGGCACCAAGATGGTGGGTGGCGTTACTCCTGGTAAAGGCGGCACCGAGCACCTGGGCCTGCCAGTGTTCAACACCGTGAAAGATGCTGTAGCTGCCACTGGCGCCACCGCCAGCGTGATCTACGTTCCAGCTCCTTTCTGCAAGGACTCCATCCTGGAAGCAGCATTCGGCGGCATCAAGCTGATCGTTTGCATCACCGAAGGCATTCCTACCCTGGACATGCTGGACGCTAAAGTTAAGTGCGACGAGCTGGGCGTAGTCCTGATCGGCCCTAACTGCCCAGGCGTGATCACTCCAGGCGAATGCAAGATCGGCATCATGCCAGGTCACATTCACTTGCCAGGTAAAGTCGGTATCGTTTCCCGTTCCGGCACCCTGACCTACGAAGCTGTCAAGCAGACTACTGACGCCGGTTTCGGTCAGTCGACTTGCGTCGGCATCGGCGGTGACCCGATCCCAGGCTCGAACTTCATCGACATCCTGAAGCTGTTCCAGGAAGACCCGAAGACCGAAGCGATCGTAATGATCGGTGAGATCGGCGGTTCGGCTGAAGAAGAAGCGGCTGCCTACATCAAGGCACACGTGACCAAGCCGGTTGTTTCCTACATCGCTGGTGTGACTGCCCCTGCTGGCAAGCGCATGGGCCATGCGGGCGCAATCATCTCTGGCGGCAAGGGTACTGCAGACGAGAAGTTTGCTGCCCTGGAAGACGCAGGCGTTAAAACCGTGCGTTCGCTGGCAGACATCGGCAAGGCTTTGTCCGAGCTGACCGGTTGGGCTGTCAAGTAAGCCTCGCGCTTAACTGACGCTTCACCCCACAAAGGCCACCTTCGGGTGGCCTTTGTGCATTCTGAAGGTTGGTGGAGATCAAAATGTGGGAGCGGGCTTGCTCGCGAAAGCGGTGTGTCAGTCAGCTCATGAGTGGCTGATACACCGCTTTCGCGAGCAAGCCCGCTCCCACATTCGATCGCATTTCAAAATTTAGATATAAAAACGCGACATAAAAATGTCGCTTATCGGACAGTTCGCCCCGCAACAGTGCGTTTGACCCGCAAATTCGTTAGGCTAGCCGCCTCTTTATGCGTGTGCCTCCCAAAAGGAAGCCTCGCGCCAGACCGGTCGGTCCCCATCCGGACCGGCAGTATTTCCCTCATCCATAGGGAAGCCCTCTCTAAATTCCGATTCAGTAGTGTGGTATTTCCTCAAATGAAAGTGTTGAAAAGCCAGGACATCCTGGCGTTGGGCTTTATGACTTTTGCCCTGTTCGTGGGCGCCGGCAACATCATCTTCCCGCCAATCGTCGGTTTGCAGTCCGGGCCTCATGTCTGGATGGCAGCGCTGGGCTTCCTGATCACCGCGGTCGGTTTGCCGGTGATCACCGTTGTCGCCCTGGCCAAGGTCGGTGGTGGCATGGACGCGTTGAGCAGTCCGATCGGCAAGATCGCCGGTGGCTTGCTGGCAGCGGCGGCCTACCTGGCTGTCGGCCCGTTGTTCGCCACCCCGCGAACCGCCACCGTTTCCTTTGAAGTGGGCCTGGCGCCGCTGACCGGTGAAAGCCCGCTGGCGCTGTTCCTCTACAGCTCGGTGTACTTCCTGTTGGTGTTCTTCATCTCCCTGTACCCGGGCCGCCTGCTGGATACCGTCGGTCGTTTCCTGGCACCGTTGAAGATCATCGCCCTGGCCGTCTTGGGCATTGCTGCCTTTGCCTTGCCGGCCGGCGATGTGGGTGTTGCCACCCCTGAGTACGTGGCGGCACCGTTCTCCCAGGGCTTTATCAATGGTTACCTGACCATGGATACCCTCGGCGCGCTGGTATTCGGCATTGTGATCGTCAACGCGATCCGCTCCCGTGGCGTCGAGTCGCCGAAGCTGATCACCCGCTACGCGATCATCGCCGGGCTGATTGCCGGTGTGGGCCTGGCGCTGGTGTACATCAGCCTGTTCCGCCTCGGTTCAGGCAGCCACGAAGTGGCGGCCGGTGCCGCCAACGGCGCCGCCGTGCTGCACGCCTACGTCCAGCACACCTTCGGCTCCCTGGGCAGCGGTTTCCTCGCCGTGTTGATTTCCCTGGCGTGCCTGGTAACCGCGGTGGGCCTGACCTGCGCCTGCGCCGAGTACTTCAGCCGCGTGCTGCCGCTGTCCTATAAGACCCTGGTGGTGATCCTGGCGGTATTCTCGCTGTTTGTGTCCAACCTGGGCCTGACCAAGCTGATCGCGTTCTCGATCCCGGTGCTGACCGCCATTTACCCGCCGTGCATCGTGCTGGTGGCCCTGAGCTTCTGTAAGGACTTCTGGCAGGAGCAGGGCCGGATCGTTGGCCCGGTGATGCTGGTGTCGTTCATCTTCGGTTGCATTGACGCGCTGAAGGGCGCGGGCCTGGCTGACTGGATGCCATCGCAACTGGCTCACCTGCCGCTGAGCGAGCAGGGCCTGGCGTGGCTGGTGCCTTCGGTGATGACGCTGGTGGTTGCGGTGGTGATTGACCGCCTGCTGGGCAAACGCAGTGAAGCGATGGCTTAAACGTTTAGCCACTAACTTGTGCCGAGGTTTAGTTCGAAGTTTCGAGCTGCCCGGCCGGGTTAAAAGCACCGGACAAAGTAAAGCCCGCTATTAAGCGGGCTTTCTTTTGCAACATGACTTTTCAAGTCACAGTGTTCAAGTCGTCAGACTCAAGAACCGGTTGCAGGTGTTGCTTCTTTCGCTGCAGCTTCGTTCGATTCAGCCTGAGCTTTGGCAGCATCGGCGTTTTCTTTCGCAGCGTCGTTCACTTTATCCTGTGCTTTCGCCATGTCTTTTTGAGCTTGCTCAGAGTGGGCTGCGGCGTCTTGGGCTTTGTCTTCGGATTTTTTGTCGCAGGCAGCGAGGCCGAGGGCAGCAGCCAGCATCATGGAAATAGCTAAAGTCTTGCGCATGGGGTGTTTCTCCTTATTGAAGATATCTACTGGCCTTTCGAGCCTATGCCCAACGCTTAGTTCCTTAAATCTCACAGATATATAAGGCTTTTCCCTAGGGAACTTTCAGCAAGGTTGTCTACTCCGCCGGCTCCACACTAATAAGAGTCTTTAACGAATGACCGAAAATCCTCTTTTATCCCGTGCCACGCGCTTTGTTTCAGCCTTGCGCCACTGCCAGGTGCTGGGCATCCAGGTGCACGCCGCCAGTGAGGACGGCATGACGCTGGTGCTGCCCTATGCTCCGCATATCGTCGGTGACCCGCAGACCGGCGTGATCCACGGCGGCGCCATCACATCCTTGATGGACACCGCCTGTGGCATGGCTACCTTGTGCGTACTGCCGGAGTTCGAGGTTTGCCCGACCCTGGACCTGCGCATCGACTACATGCACCCGGCCGAGCCCCATAAACCGGTATTCGGCTTTGCCCAGTGCTACCGGGTGACCACCGACGTGATCTTCACCCGCGGCTTCGCCTACCAGGACGATCCGCAGCAACCGATTGCCCACGTGGTGGGCACGTTCATGCGCATGGGCAAGCGCCTCAAGGGCAGCCAGGGCCTGGGCAATGCAATCAAGGGAGAACAGGCATGAAACATCAGTTCAAGACCCGTCTGCAGCAAGCCCACGAACGGGGCAACTATGAGGCGCTGCTCAACCTGATTCCCTACGCCAGGCTGATTGGCATCGAATGCACGCGGCTGGGGGATGAATTGCTGTTTCGCATGCCGGCCAACAAGGACAACATTGGTAACCCGATATTGCCGGCGATCCACGGCGGGGTGATCGCGGGCTTCATGGAGCTGTCCGCAGCCTTGCATTTGCTGGTATTCACCGGTGCGCCTGGCGTTCCCAAGATCATCGATTTCTCCCTGGATTACCTGCGCGCCGGCCAGTTTCGCGACACCTATGCCAAATGCCAGGTGTGGCGCCAGGGCCGGCGGGTGGCCAACGTGGCGATTACCGCGTGGCAAAGTACCCAGGCCGAACCGATTGCCACCGCCCGCGCGCATTTCAAGATTGAGGAACCGGCCCGCCCTTGAAATCCTGGTCTTAGCCCCCAACTTTGATGACAACCCGCCGCCAACCCTCAAGGGCGCGGCCACTGCCATCCAATTGGAGTTTGATGACCATGAGTGTGGAAACTCAAAAGGAAACCCTGGGCTTCCAGACCGAGGTGAAGCAACTGCTGCACCTCATGATCCATTCGCTGTATTCCAACAAGGAAATTTTCCTTCGCGAATTGATCTCGAACGCCTCTGACGCTGTCGACAAATTACGTTTCGAAGCCCTGTCCAAGCCTGAGTTGCTGGAAGGTGGCGCGGAACTGAAAATCCGTGTGAGCTTCGACAAGGACGCGAAAACCGTCACCCTCGAAGACAACGGTATCGGCATGAGCCGTGACGATGCGATCACCCACTTGGGGACCATCGCCAAATCCGGCACCGCTGATTTCATGAAGAACCTGTCGGGCGACCAGAAGAAAGATTCGCACCTGATCGGCCAGTTCGGCGTGGGCTTCTACTCGGCCTTCATCGTTGCCGACAAGGTTGAAGTATTCAGCCGCCGTGCCGGCCTTGCCGCCAGCGAAGGCGTGCACTGGTCTTCCAAGGGCGAGGGCGAATTTGAAATCGCCACTGTCGACAAGGCTGATCGTGGTACCCGCATCGTCCTGCACCTGAAGTCCGGTGAAGACGAGTTCGCCGATGGCTGGCGTCTGCGCAATATCATCAAGAAGTACTCCGACCACATCGCGTTGCCGATCGAGTTGCCGAAAGAACAAGCGGCGGCCGAAGGCGAAGAAGCCCCAGCCCAGGAATGGGAAGTGGTCAACCGCGCCAGCGCCCTGTGGACCCGTCCTCGTACCGAAGTCAAGGACGAGGAATACCAGGAGTTCTACAAGCACATTGCCCACGATTACGAAAACCCGCTGAGCTGGAGCCACAACAAGGTCGAAGGCAAGCTGGAATACAGCTCGCTGCTCTACGTCCCGGCCCGTGCTCCGTTCGACCTGTACCAGCGTGAAGCGCCGAAAGGCCTGAAGCTGTATGTGCAGCGCGTATTCGTGATGGACCAGGCGGAATCGTTCCTGCCGTTGTACCTGCGCTTTATCAAGGGTGTGGTTGACTCCAACGACCTGTCGCTGAACGTGTCGCGGGAAATCCTGCAGAAAGACCCGATCATCGATTCGATGAAGTCGGCGCTGACCAAGCGTGTCCTCGACATGCTGGAAAAGCTGGCGAAAAACGAGCCTGAGCAATACAAGGGCTTCTGGAAAAACTTCGGCCAGGTCATGAAAGAAGGCCCGGCAGAAGATTTCGCCAACAAGGAAAAAATCGCCGGCCTGCTGCGTTTCGCATCGACCAACGGTGACGACGGCGAGCAGAACGTTTCCCTGGCTGAATACCTGGCTCGCGCCAAGGAAGGTCAGGACAAGATCTACTACCTGACCGGTGAAACCTACGCTCAGGTCAAGAACAGCCCGCACCTGGAAGTCTTCCGCAAGAAAGGCATCGAAGTGCTGCTGCTGACCGACCGCATCGACGAGTGGCTGATGAGCTACCTCAGCGACTTCGACGGCAAGAGCTTTGTTGACGTCGCCCGCGGCGACCTGGACCTGGGCAACCTGGATTCCGAAGAAGACAAGAAAGCCGCTGAAGAAGTGGCCAAGTCCAAAGAGGGTCTGGTTGAGCGAATCAAGACCGCCTTGGGCGATGCCGTCAGCGAAGTGCGGGTTTCCCACCGTCTGACCGATTCCCCGGCGATCCTGGCCATCGGCGAGCAGGACCTGGGCATGCAGATGCGTCAGATCCTGGAAGCCAGCGGTCAGAAGGTTCCGGATTCCAAGCCGATCTTTGAATTCAACCCGGCGCACCCGCTGATCGAGAAACTCGACGGCGAGCAGAGCGAAGAGCGGTTTGGCGACCTGTCGCACATCCTCTTCGACCAGGCAGCCCTGGCTGCCGGCGACAGCCTGAAAGACCCGGCCGCTTATGTGCGCCGACTGAACAAGCTGTTGGTTGAACTGTCGGTTTAACACCGTTGTAGAAAAACCCGCTTCGGCGGGTTTTTTCGTTCTGGAGCCTTTCACCTGGAGTAAATGATGAGCCAAATCACCGTGCGTTCCGTGGTCTATCAGATTGATGGCCAGTCTTATGAAAGCCGCCTGGCATTTGATGCCAGTCATAAGGGCCCGCTGCCAGGGTTGTTGATGGCGCCGAACTGGATGGGTGTCAGTGCCGGCGCTGAAGAGATCGCCAAGAGCGTGGCCAGCAAGGGCTACGTGGTGCTGCTTGCCGACCTGTACGGGCAAACCGTCCGCCCTTCGAACGGCGATGAAGCGGGTGCGGCGATGATGCCGTTGAAGAATGACCGGCCGCTGTTGAACAAGCGCATGCAGGTCGCGCTTGATCACCTGAAAACCCAGACTGAAGCGGCGGTGGATACCTCGAAGCTGGCGACCTTTGGTTTCTGCTTCGGTGGTTGCTGCTCCCTGGAGCTGGCACGTACCGGTGCACCGTTGAAAGCTGCCGTTTCGTTCCACGGCAGCCTCGACACGCCGAACCCGGCCGATGCAAAAAACATCAAGGGTTCCGTGCTGGTGTTGCACGGTGCTTCCGACCCGTTGGTGCCGAAGGAGCAACTGCCGGCGTTTGAAGACGAAATGAACGCCGCCGGTGTGGATTGGCAATTGCTGAGCTACGGCGGTGCGGTGCACTCGTTTACCGACCCGCACGCGAATGTGCCGGGCAAGATGATGTATGACGCGAAGACCGCTGCGCGGGCCTTTCAGTCGATGCATAACTTGCTGGATGAAGTGTTCAAGGGCTGATAGTTCGGTTGCCTGAGCTGGCCCCTTCGCGAGCAAGCCCGCTCCCACATTTTAACCGTGTACATCCTGAAGGAACGCGGTCGAAATGTGGGAGCGGGCTTGCTCGCGAAGGCTGTTTCACAGGCAATAAAGCGCTTAAGCCTTGCCTCCAGGCAACTCGATCCGCTCACTTTCCCCCGGCACTGTCGGCCAATCCCCAGCCGCCCAACGCTGCCGAGCCTGCTCGATCAACGCCGGATCACTCGCGACAAAATTCCAGTTAATCCGCCGTGGCCCATCCAGCGCCGCGCCGCCGAACACCACCAGGTGGCAATCAGTCTCGGCAAACAGCCCCATGCTTGCGCCTGCCGGCAACGCCACAAGGCTATGCACCTCCAGCGCTTCGCCATCCAACTGCGCCTCACCCTCCAGCACATACACCGCCCGTTCTTCATGCTCATCCGGGATCAGCAGGGTGGTAGCCGTCTGCATCCGCACCTCGGCATACAAGGTGGGCGACAACACCGGCACCGGCGATTCGAGGCAAAAGCCACTGCCGGCAATCAGGCGAATCTGCACGCCGAGGTTATCGCTCACCGGCAAGCTGGCGGCCGGATGATGGCTGTAATGCCCAGGCCCTTGTTCATGTTCCTTGGGGGAGGCCAGCCACACTTGCAACCCGTGCAGGCTGAAACCACTGGCCTTCAACGCCTCGGGGCTGCGTTCAACGTGGGCAATGGCACTGCCGGCTGTCATCCAGCTGACGTCCCCGGCCTTGACCACCTGATCGGAGCCGAGGCTGTCCTTGTGCAGGAGTTCGCCTTCAAACAGGTAGGTCAGGGTAGAGAGGCCGATGTGCGGGTGTTGGCGAATGTTCATGCCGGTACCCGGGGCATAACGGGTTTGCAGCATATGGTCGAAAAACACGAAAGGCCCGACGCTGCGGCATTGCCTGGAGGGCAGTGGGCGCAGGATCGGTTGGCCTTCCACATCTTCGGCGCGCGGGCGAATCACGGTCACGGTGGTCATGGTGCTTCCCAGTCTGAGCGGGTCTGATGGTACTCAGCATAACCCGCTCGACGGGAGGTTGCCGCTACTGGCTGAAGGCGCCTTCGGAGAGCCGGGTCTCGATGGTAACTTCGGCCGTGGTCATCAGCTTGTGCACCGGGCAGCGATCCGCCACGCGGTGCAGCTCGTCGCGCTGCTCGTCAGTGAGTACGCCCTTGAGGGTCAGTTTGACGTTGAGCTTGTATTTGCCCTTTTGCTCTTCGGTGCTGTCATGGGTGACTTCCACGGTCACGCCGGTCAGCGGTATGTCTTTTTTCTGCGCATAGAGCTTGACGGTCAGGGCCTTGCAGGACGCCAGTGCGGCGTCGAAGTAATCGTGGGGGGAGGGCGCCGAATCGTCGCCGCCCAAGCTCTTGGGCAGGTCGGTAAACAGCTCGTGGTTATTGATATTGACGCTGTGGCGGAAGTTTTCGGCGTTCAGCGTGTTCACGGTAACAGGCATGGCAAACCTCACAGGGTGGCAGGAAGAAGCTCATGCAGTTATAGAGCATGCTGGCACGTTGGTGTTCCCCGTTGTTTACCGCTGAACCCGTAGGCGCGGTCCGAGGTCTACCGGCATTAGCCCTTGTTTGAGATACCCCCGTGCGCCGGACCCGCCTGAGTATTGCCCTGTTGCTGACCGCCGCAAGCCTTGCGGTGCAGGCTCGCGACTATGCCTACAGCGATGCACACCTGCATTACGTCGATTTCTTCCAGGAGTCGGCGGGCATGGATAAATTACTCAAGGCCATGGCCGATAATCGCATCGAGCACGTGATGATTTCCGGCATACCGGTGGCCAAGAAATGGCATGAGGACGAACCCAAGCGGCCGCGCTATTACGCCGGGGACGACGCCGACGCCTATTGGTACAGCGCCACCGACGTGTTCGTCGCCGATGCGGTCAATAAACTGAGCCCGGAGCAACGTCAGCGCTTTCATCCGTTCCTCAGTGGTTTCAATCCCAACGATAAAAATGCCGCATCCCATATCCAGCGCATGCTCGATCTCAATCCTGGGCTCTGGCAAGGCATCGGCGAAGTCTTCACCCGTCACGACGACCTGACCGCGCTGACCTCCGGCGACACCCCAAGGGCCAACAACGAGGCGATGACCCGCATCTATCACCTGGCCGCGGAGAATGATCTGCCGGTGATGGTGCATTCCAACATCACCTCCAAGCGTGAGAAAAATCCGTTGTACCTGGCGGAAATGGAAGAGCCGCTGCGTAATCACCCGCACACCCGGTTTATCTGGGCCCATGCGGGCAGCAGCATGGAGATCCATCGGCACCAGACGCAGATGGATTTTTTGCTGCCGACCCTGGCGCGCATGCTGGAGGCTTACCCCAACCTTTACGTCGACCTGTCCTGGAGCGTGCTCACGCCTTACTTGCTGGATGAGGCGGGAATGGCACGCCCTGAGTGGGTAAAGCTGGTGGAGCGCTTCCCGGACCGCTTCATGCTTGGCTCAGACGTGGTAGGACGCTTCAACAAGCTCGGTAAGGAAATGCGCAGCTTTGACCCGTTCCTCGATGCGTTGCCTGAGGATGTGGCCAGAAAGGTCGCACGGGACAATTTCCTGGCGATTCTGCCCAAGCCCAGGTGATGGGTTTAGCTGAATCGCTACAGGCGGGGCGGGGCGATCATAAGGCGTTTTGATATCGCGTTTTCGTCTTAGGCAAAAGTCTCAACTCGCCGATACCTTTCAAGAGCCCGCTGCAGGTGGATGCAGCGCTTTTGGAAGGATTCCGAGCATGAATATCAGAAGTCTGAATATCGCCCCTCGCGCCGGCCTGGGGTTTGGTTTGCTGGCGCTGATGGTGTTTGCCCTGGGCGGGTTCGCCTTGTTGCAGATGGGCAATATGCGCCAGCAGTCTGACCAGGTGGAAAACAACTGGCTGCCCAGCGTGATGGCGGTCGGCGAGATAAATCAGGACCTGCTGCGGGTGCGGGCCCTGACGTTGCGGCTGCTGCTTAACCGCGACCCGCAGGCAATCACGCAGAATGAGCAGAAAATCACCGAGCTGAAAAGCGGCCTGCACAAGGCTCAGTCCCTCTATGAAGGCTTGATCGTGCTGCCTGAAGAGCGGGTGCTGTTCGATCGCTTTAAAACCGAGGAAGAGCGTTACCTGCAGCGCCAGGAACAGGTGATGGCGTTTTCCCAGGCGAATCAGTTGGAAGACGCGATCAAGGTGGTCAACGGCGAGATGAACCAGTTGGCCGACGAACTGGCCGGTACCCTGCGTGAGCTGGTGACGTTGAACAAGGTCAGTGCCAATCAGGCGGCGAGCCTGGCGCAAAGTGTGTTCACGCAATCGCGCAGTTGGGTGGTTGGCATGATTGCCGTGACGGCGCTGATCACCATCGGCCTGGCATTGTTGCTGACCCGCAGTATTGTGCTGCCGTTATCCCAGTCTTTGAAAGTCGCCCAGGGTGTGGCCAGTGGCGATCTGACCGGGGTGATTACTGTCAGCGGCCAGGATGAGCCGGCGCGTTTGCAGCAGGCGCTGAAAAGCATGCAGGAGAGCCTGCGGGAAACCATTCGGCGTATTTCCGATTCGTCCAGCCAGTTGGCGTCGGCTTCCGAAGAGCTTAGTTGCGTGACCGAAGATGCCACCCGTGGGTTGCATCAGCAGAGTCAGGAAATCGAGCAGGCGGCTACTGCGGTGAACCAGATGACGGCGGCGGTGGAGGAGGTGGCGAGCAACGCGGTGGCTACGTCCCAGGCATCGCGGGAGTCGGATCGTATCGCTCAGCACGGGCGCGAGCAGGTGCATCAGACGGTGTTGTCGATTGAGTCCCTGGCGGATGATGTGACGGCCAATGCGACTCAGGTGGAGGACCTGGCGCAGAAGGTATATGGCATCAGCAAGGTGCTGGATGTGATTCGTTCGATTGCCGAGCAGACCAATTTGCTGGCGCTGAATGCCGCCATCGAAGCGGCGCGAGCTGGGGATGCCGGGCGTGGGTTTGCGGTGGTGGCGGATGAGGTGCGTGCCTTGGCGCATCGTACGCAGCAGTCGACCCAGGAAATCGAGCAGATGATCAGTGGGATTCAGCAGGGGACTGATCAGGCTGTCAGCTCCATGCAGCAGAGCAATACTCGGGCGCGGTCAACGTTGGATATCGCCAAGTCGGCGGGGACGGCGCTGGAGGAGATTGCTTCGGCGTTTACCCTGATCAATGAGCGCAACCTGGTGATTGCCAGTGCCTCGGAAGAACAGGCGGCGGTGGCGCGGGAGGTGGATCGCAATTTGATGAATATTCGCGATTTGGCACAGCAGACGTCGGCGGGGGCGAACCAGACCAGTGCGGCGAGCCAGGAGTTGTCGCGGTTGGCGGTGGATCTCAACACGATGGTGGCTCGGTTTTCGGTTTAGGTTGTTGGGGGGGCATATCCGTTGCTGCGGTCACGGCGGCTTATGGTTTCGCTCTTACAGCGAGTCACTTTGCAAAAAAGCGGCAAAGTAACCAAAGCGCTCTGCCCCGCCTGTCGGCGGGGCGCCTAAGATCAAAAGCAAGAGCACGGCGGCCTGGAAGCCGACCTGAGTGTTAGAAGCAAAAGCAGAACCGCTTTTCTGTCGGAGCCGGCTTGCCGGCGAAAACCTGAGAACGCCGCGTTGAATCAGGATGCCAGCGTCATCGTTAACGACCTTCGCGAGCAAGCCCGCTCCCACATTGGACCGTGCCCGTTTTAGCTTTTGATTTTGCTTCTAAACACTCAAGCCTGAGCGAGGTGCCGAGTGATCGGGCAAGAGCGTTTTGCTTACTTTTGACTGGGCACGCATTCCGGCTTTCAAAAGTGAGCCACTGTAAGCGCGGTAAACGGGTAAAAAAACGCCCCGAACCAGTCGGGGCGTTTTCAGGCGATCAAGCTGCGAGAGCTTACTTACCCTGCCAGCGTTTCAGCACCAGGGTGGCGTTAGTGCCACCAAAGCCGAAGCTGTTGCTCATCACTGTATTGATGGTCGCATCTTCACGAGTCTTGGTCAGGATAGGCATGTCAGCCACGTCCGGGTCCAGTTCCTCGATGTTGGCAGAACCTGCCATGAAGTTGCCTTCCATCATCAGCAGGCAGTAGATCGCTTCGTGAACGCCAGCGGCGCCCAGGGAGTGACCCGACAGGCTCTTGGTAGAGCTGATCGCCGGAGCCTTGTCGCCGAATACCGCACGCACGCCTTCCATTTCCTTGGAGTCGCCGACCGGAGTCGAAGTACCGTGGGTGTTCAGGTAGTCGATCGGGGTATCAACGGTGGACATGGCCATCTGCATGCAGCGGATGGCGCCTTCGCCGCTTGGCGCAACCATGTCGTAGCCGTCGGACGTCGCGCCGTAGCCGACGATTTCCGCGTAGATCTTCGCACCACGGGCCAGGGCGTGTTCCAGCTCCTCGACCACCACCATGCCGCCACCGCCGGCAATGACGAAGCCATCACGGTTCTTGTCATAGGCGCGGGAGGCTTTGTCCGGGGTTTCGTTGTACTGGGTCGACAGGGCGCCCATGGCGTCGAACAGGAACGACTGGCTCCAATGTTCTTCTTCACCGCCGCCGGCAAACACGATGTCCTGCTTGCCCAACTGGATCTGCTCTACAGCGGTACCGATGCAGTGAGCACTGGTGGCGCAAGCGGAGGAGATCGAGTAGTTCACGCCCTTGATCTTGAACGGTGTGGCCAGGCAGGCGGAAACGGTGCTGCCCATGGTCCGCGTGACGCGGTACGGGCCAACGCGCTTGACGCCTTTCTCGCGCAGGATGTCCAGCGCTTCCATCTGGTTCAAGGTCGACGCGCCACCGGAACCGGCGATCAGGCCGGTGCGCACGTTGGATACCTGGTCTTCGCTCAGGCCGGAATCGGTGATCGCGTCCTTCATGGCCAGGTAGGCGTAAGCGGCTGCGTGGCCGACGAAGCGATAGATCTTGCGATCGATCAGTTCTTCGAGGGGCAGGTCGATGGAGCCGGAAACCTGGCTACGCAGACCCATTTCGGCATATTCCGGGTTGAAGCGGATGCCAGGGCGACTTGCACGCAGGTTAGCGGAGACGGTCTCTTTGTCATTGCCCAGGCACGAAACAATGCCCAGACCAGTGATAACGACGCGGCGCATGCGGATAACCCTTAAAAGTTGTCAGTGGAAGTGAATACGCCGACCCGAAGGCCTTCGGCAGTATAAATCTCGCGACCGTCGACAGTCACCGAACCATCGGCAATGGCCAGGTTCAGCTTGCCCTTGAGGACGCGCTTGATTTGAATGTTGTAAGTGACTTTCTTGGCGGTCGGCAAGACCTGGCCAAAGAACTTCACTTCGCCCGAACCCAGGGCGCGACCGCGGCCCGGCAGGCCTTGCCAGCCCAGGTAGAAACCGACCAGCTGCCACATGGCGTCAAGGCCCAGGCAGCCCGGCATCACCGGATCGCCTTCGAAATGGCAGGCGAAAAACCACAGGTCAGGGGTGATATCCAGCTCGGCGACCAATTCACCTTTGCCGTACTTGCCACCCTCTTCGCTGATATGGGTGATGCGATCCACCATCAGCATGTTCGGGGCGGGCAGTTGCGCGTTACCTGGGCCGAACAGCTCACCGCGACTGCAGCGCAGCAGGTCTTCCCGAGTAAAGGCGTTTTGTTTGGTCATGCGAGCTCCTCAATAATCCCATGCGGCAGGGCAGGGCAAATCTTCCCGGCCGACTGAAGCGTTCATGCCTCATATCGGCAGCCTACACATAGACTATTGCGTTGTAGTGAAAGTCACAGCGTCAAGGTCATGAATGTACACTTGTGCACTGAAATTATAAACCGGGCCGGTTTACGGGCCCGTTCGGGTGCCTAAGACTGCCGCACTTTCGTCTTTCACGCCAGTCGCAGTTGGCTGATGGCACCGTGTTACTGCACCCATCTCTGCAGGATTTGCTGCAAATCCGTGCGTTTGAACGGCTTTGCCAGGTAATCGTTCATTCCAGCTGCCAGGCAGGCTTCGCGATCGCCCTGCAAGGCATTGGCCGTGAGGGCAATGATTGGCAGCTCGGCGCAACCGGGCAACTGGCGAATCTGCCGGGTAGCCTCGTAGCCATCGATGCCCGGCAGTCGGCAGTCCATCAGGATTGCGGTAAAAATCAGGCTTTCGGCGCTGCGAATCGCTTCGGCGCCGTCGGTGGCGATGCTCACCTCGAACCCCAGGCTGCGCAGCATGGCTTCGACCACCGTGCGATTGACCGGGTTGTCTTCCACCAGCAACACGTTGCGCCCTTCGCCCGCACGGCCATTGCCTTCGGTATTCGGCGCGAGCACCGGCAAGCTCTGCTGGTAGATCGCCAGCGGAATTTCCAGGGTAAACACCGAGCCGTGGCCTTCTTCGCTCTGGGCGCGCAGGGTGCCGCCCATGCGTTCGGCCAGGGTGCGTGCGATAGGCAGTCCCAGTCCGGTGCCGCCGTAACGTCTTGAAATGGAACTGTCGGCTTGCTGGAACGCATCGAACATCAGTTCCAGGCGCTCGGCGGAAATGCCAATCCCGCTATCGCGCACGGTGCAGGTGAACCACAGCAATTCATGGTCCAGGGTCTGCCAGTGGGGTTCGACGGTGACGGTGCCCTGCTCGGTGAACTTCAGGGCATTGCCGATCAGGTTCACCAAAATCTGCCGGATGCGGGTCGGGTCGCCCTGTACCTGCAGCGAGCCCAGGCCCTGGGGGATCGGCACTTCGAGCGCCAGCCCGCGTTGTTGGGCGGCGTGCTGGAAGGCCTGGGCGCAACTGCTGATCAGCTCCACCAGGTCGAACGGAATGTGCTCAAGCTCCAGGGCCGCGCGCTCGATGCGCGAGAAGTCGAGGATGTCGTTGATCACCTTCAGCAGGTGTTCGGTGGACTCCGAGGCCAGTGCCGCGTATTCGGTCTGTTCCTCGGTCATGTCGGTGGTTTCCAGCAGTTGCAGCATGCCCAGCACCCCGTTCATCGGCGTGCGCAATTCATGGCTCATCATCGCCAGGAAGTCCGACTTGGCATTGTTCGCCCGCTCGGCTTCTTCGCGGGTCTGGATCAACTGGGCCATGGCCTGGTGCTGTTCACGACTGGCCTGGTTCAAGCCATCGGCGAGGTTATTGATGTGGCGCGACAGGTCGCCCAGCTCCGAGTCATCCACGATGGGCAGCGGCGTCTGGTAATCGCCCTGCTGGATCGCCTTGACCGCATTGCCCATGGCGCTGATCGGTTGCGACAGGCTGGCCGCCAGGCGCCGGGCCAGCAGGAAGGTAAACAGCAGGGCGAACAGCGCGAGAATCCCGGCCTTGAACAGGATTTCCTGCTGGCGCTGGCTGAACGCATCGTTGGACATGCCGACAATCACTCGCCCCAGGTAGTCCGCGCGCGGGGCCTTGGGCTCGGCAGTACTGTCCTGGAAGAAGTCATTGCCCAGCTGGATATGTTGCAGGCGAATCGGCGCCTGGAAGACTTTCACCGACAGCGAGCGATCGTGCTTCTCCGACGGTTGCTCGACATACACCAGGATATTTTCTGCGCTGTCCTGAATCTCCAGGAAGCGCACGTGCGGCGTGGCGAGGGTGGCCCGCAACAGGCTCTCAAGCACGTCGTTGTTGCCGGAAATCACCCCGTATTCGGTGGCCGGCGCCAGTTGGTTGGCGATCAACTGGCCGGTGTGGTCCAGTTCCTGGCGCAGGTCCTGGATCCGCACGAAGGTGAAGAAGCTGATCAACAGCAGCGTCAGCAGGAGTGCCGGGCCCAGGGTAATGAGCTGGGTCCGGGTGTTGATGTCCCAACGGCGACGAAATGTCATGGGCGTTTTTCTCCTTCGGCCAGGCGGGCGGCGACGTTGGTTTCGTCCACCTGTTCGATCCCCAGTGAGCGCGCAACCTGCGGGTTGCCTACGACTTTGAAACGTTCCGGGTACAGCGAGCGCGGCCAACTGGCCGGCGCATGATCCAGCAGGCGGTCGAGCACATCCAGCCAGTCGGTCTGATCGCTGTAGGTGCTGGCCAGGCTGCCGGCCTTGACGAACCCGGCGTTGGGCCCGACCAGTGGCAATTGCCTGGCGTAGCTGCTGAGCAGCAGGTTTTTCGCGGTTTTCGGGTTGTACAGCTGGGGATCATCCAGCCCCAGCAAGACGTCGCTGTTCTTGAACAGGCTTTGCAGCGGGCGACTGTCATTAATGTTTTCCCAAAGCTGGGGCACGATCTCCAGGCCCATGGGCGCGGCGTACTGGCGCAGCTCGCGCAGCAGGAACTCGCTGTCGATGCCATAGAGCACGCCGATGCGCCGGGCCTGAGGCAGGATGCCGGTGATCAGGCGCAGTTGTCGGTCCAGCGGTGGGTCGCTCCACAGCAGGCTGATCTTCGCAGGCAACGTGGCACCCAGGCGCTGGCGCGCTTGCAGGCGGCTGATGCGCAGCACCAGGGTCGGTGGGCCCTGGGCGTCTTGCAGGCGCCAGTCAAGGCTGGGCAGGTCCAGCAGGATCAGGCGGGTGCTGGTCGGCAAGTTTGCGGGGGCGGGCAGGTCCTTGAGCGGGGTGAACTTCACGCTGTCTTCGGGACGCTGCAGGGCCAGGGCCTGGACGAATGTTTGTACGCCCGGGCCGTCTTCGTCGGCGGTCAGCAGGATATCCGCTGCCCATGTCGGTGCGCCGAACAGTAAAACCCCAAGCAACACACAGCACCGCCAGAGCCGGGCGGTAAAGGGCAGGGTCATCCGTGACGAGTCGCTGTCCACTAGAACTCTAACTCCGCACTGAAGTAGAGCACGTGGCGTTGGTCATAGTTGTTGTCGGGCCAGGTGGTGGGCTGATTGTCGAGGCGTTGTTGCAACATGCCGGCCAGCTCCACGTTGGCTTTGCCCAAGGCAATGCGCTTGGCCACCCGCAGGTCGACCCTTTCGAAGCGATACTGGTTGAGCGCATCGTCGCCATAGTAGAACACCGCGCTGGACCAGCCATGGCCCCATTCCCGCATCCAGCCGGCCGAGCCGCTGTTGCGGGCGGTCTGCTGCCTGTCCAGGGGGTTGGTGGCGCTGGCATCCACATAAGCATAGGTGACGCGCAGCCGGTCGGCGGTGCTCATGTGCCAGTCGAGCTGGGTTTCGGTGCCGGTAAAGCGCGAGCTGTTCGAGTTGCTGGCGATGTACTGGTTGTTGCGCAGCGGCTCGCTGACCATTTCGCTGATTTCGTCGTAGAACAGCTTCACGTCGACGTTCAGCCCGATGTCGGCAAAAAAGCCGTTGTAGCCCAGCTCCCGGGAGCGCATCAGCTCTTTGTCGAGGTTGCCCGGGCCGCGGGTCACCACGAAGTATTGGCCGGAGTTCTGGCCGTAGGCCGGCGAGCTGAGGTTGGTGACGCGGTAGCTCCAGTTGACGTTGTTCTCGAACATGTCCGGGGAGCGAATGGCTTCGGAGTACACCGCGCGCAGGCCGTGGCGCGGGTTGATCAGGTAGTTGACGGCCACCCGTGGCGTCAGCGAGTTGCCGCTCAGGTGGGTGTCTTCGTACATTGCGCCGCCCTGCAGCAGCCAGTGTTCGCTGGCCCGCCATTCCAGGTGGCCGAACAGGCGCCAGGTGGTGTCGTCCAGGGTGCCGTTGAAGTAGGTGTCGGAGTCGGCGCGGTCGTAGCGGTAGTTCATGCCGCTGACCAGGCGCAGGCTGTCGGACAGGCTGAGGGTGTCTTGCAGCTCCAGGTCGTAGCGGCTTTCCTTGGTGCTTTGGTCGATGTTGCCACAGACCGGGTCCTTGCCGCCGTCCCCCCATTGCTGGAGCACCTGGCGGGCCAGTGCCTGCTCGGCGGCGCTGCCGGGTGGAAGGTTGCCTGGGTTGAAGTTGTTCATGTGCCGGGCCAGTCGCTCGGCATAGTTGGGGTTGAGCTGCCACAGCTGCGTCAGTTCCGGGCTGAACGAGACCTTGGCATCGCACGCGCGCCAGATCTGCCGGCGATCCCATTGCTGGGCCGAACCCTGGATATACAGGCTGTGATCGGGGTTGAAGTCGAAGTTCCAGCGCAGGGAACCGGCATAGTCCTTGGCGCTGACGTCGGAATTGTTACCGCCTTCGGTAATCCCGTCGAACACCGGTTGGTAGGTGTAAGGGCGCTGGTTGGTGCCTTCCTTGGCGTCCAGTTGCCAGTCGATGCTTTGTTGCGCATTCAGGGTCTGGCTCACGGCCAGGCTGAAGCGGTTCAGGCGGCGCCCGTCGCGGCGGTCAGCGCCCACGCGGTCGCTGTCAAAGCCATCGTCCTGTTGACCGGAGAGTGACAGGCGCAAATCGCCGGTGTCCCAGCCCATGCCCTGGCTGGCGTACCAGTCGTTGATCCCTCGGCCGCCCTGGGTGAGTTTCATCCGCGTGCCATGGCTGTTGGCCGGCGAGCGGGTGAGGATGTTGACGACGGCCATCAGCGCGTTGGCGCCGTAGCTGACGGTATTGGGGCCGCGGAAGACCTCGATACGGTCGATGTCTTCCAGGGCTACCGGAATATCGCTCCAGTCCACCGTGGCCAGGCCCGCTCGGTACACCGAGCGCCCATCGATCAACACCTGCATGCGCCGCGCATCGCCCGCCTGGGTGCCGTGGTAATTCACGGCGGCCTGGTTGCCGGTGGTGTAGCCGACCATCATCCCGGGCACCAGCCGCAGCAGTTCGGGGATATCCCGCGCACCGCTGGCCTTGATCAGCTCGCTGTCGATCACCGTCATGCTGCCGGGCACGGCGGCGGCCGATTGCTTGAGCCGGGTGGCGGTCAGCACCTGCGGCAGCGGCTGGCTGTCGAGGAACAGGTCGTCAGCCAGCACCGGCACACTGCACCACGGCATGCACAACAACGTCAGCAAAAGGGATGAGCGAGGAGGAGGGCCCAAATACACGGCACGGCCTTGATAATTACGGATAGCCGCCCATGTTAACTGAGGTGGGGCCTTTTGCCAGTCGTCGGCCCTGTAATTACTTCGCACAAATGTCGCATTTTCCGACAAGCGTTTGAATTGACGCGGGGGCTGGCCGCAGGCGGGTCGCTCCGTATAATGCGGCCATCGCCACTGCTATGGATTAACGGATTGCATATGACTGAACAGCGCCCTATTGCGGTCCTGGGAGGCGGAAGTTTTGGTACCGCCGTGGCTAATCTGCTGGCTGAAAATGGTCACCGGGTGCGCCAATGGATGCGTGACCCCGAGCAAGCCGAAGCCATTCGGGTCAACCGGGAAAACCCCCGTTACCTTAAAGGCATCAAGATTCTGCCGGCCGTGGAGCCGGTGACTGATTTACAGGCGACGCTGGACGAGTGCGACCTGTGCTTCGTCGCGCTGCCCTCCAGCGCTTTGCGTTCGGTGCTTGCACCCCATGCCGAGCGGCTGGCGGGCAAGCTGCTGGTGAGCCTGACCAAGGGCATTGAGGCGCACACCTTCAAGTTGATGAGCGAGATCCTTGAAGAAATCGCCCCCGAAGCGCGGATTGGCGTGTTGTCCGGGCCGAACCTGGCGCGGGAAGTGGCTGAGCACGCGCTGACTGCCACGGTGATCGCCAGTGAAGACGAAGAACTCTGCGAGCGGGTGCAGGAGGTGCTGCACGGTCGCACCTTCCGCGTGTACGCCAGTGCCGACCGTTTCGGCGTCGAGCTGGGCGGGGCGTTGAAGAACGTCTACGCGATCATCGCCGGCATGGCGGTTGCGCTGGGCATGGGTGAAAACACCAAGAGCATGCTGATCACTCGCGCCCTGGCCGAGATGACCCGGTTTGCGGTCAATCAGGGCGCCAACCCGATGACCTTCCTTGGCCTGGCGGGTGTGGGCGACCTGATCGTCACCTGCTCGTCACCGAAAAGCCGCAACTATCAGGTCGGTTTTGCCCTTGGCCAGGGCTTGAGCCTGGAAGACGCCGTGACGCGTTTGGGCGAAGTGGCGGAAGGCGTCAACACCCTGAAGG
The DNA here is from genome assembly GCF_013386485.1 of Pseudomonas sp. P7758. NCBI lineage: Bacteria > Pseudomonadati > Pseudomonadota > Gammaproteobacteria > Pseudomonadales > Pseudomonadaceae > Pseudomonas > Pseudomonas sp. P7758. The sequence goes on from NZ_JACARS010000035.1 coordinate 37,160, forward strand.
TGCTGAAGGCCAAGTCTCAGGAGGTCGGGGTGTATATGCCGCTGGTTGCCGGGTTGCACGCGATCCTGTTTGAAGGGCGCACCTTGAACCAGGTCATCGAGTTGCTGATGCGCGCCGAGCCTAAAACCGATGTCGACTTTATTTCCACCAGTGGTTTCAACTGAGGAACGCGTCATGAACGATCCGAAAGCAGCTCCCAAGTACGAATCCATTGGCCTGCGTGTGCTGTGGATGCTGGTGTTTGCCCTGGTGTGGCAAGTGGCGCAGTTTCTGCTGGGCGCGCTGGTGGTGGTGCAACTGGTTTATCGCCTGGTGTATGGGGCGCCGAACCTGGGGCTGATGAATTTTGGTGACAGCCTGAGTCAGTTTTTGGCGCAGATTGGGCGGTTTGGCAGTTTTCACAGTGATCAGAAGCCTTGGCCGTTCGCCGATTGGCCGACGCCCCGTGCACCGGAAGGTGAGGCTGCCCACAGTGTGCCGCCTGCACCGCATCCGGCGCGTGATGAGGAACCCAAGCTATGAAGGTGTGGGTGTTGCGTCACGGTGAGGCCGAGGGGCATGCGCGTACGGATGCCGAGCGTAATTTGACGGCCCATGGGCGCGATGAGGTTTTGCGCAGTGCGGGGCATCTGATTGGGCAGCCGATTCGGGCGATCATTGCCAGTCCGTATGTGCGGGCGCAGCAAACGGCGCAGTTGGTGCGGGAGGCGTTGGGGTTTGAGCCTGAGATCCGCACTGTGCCTTGGTTGACGCCGGAGAGTAATCCGCTGGAGGTGCTCAAGCATCTCGACAATGACGATGATGTGTTGCTGGTTAGCCATCAGCCGTTTGTGGGGGGGCTGATCAGTTATTTGCAGCATGGGCATTTGCGGCAGCCGCAGGCTATGAGTACGGCGAGTCTGGCGGAGTTGGAGGGGGATTTTCCGTTGGCGGGGTTGATGAGTCTTTTGAGTGTTCGGAATCCTTAAGGTTGGGTTTGGTTTTGGGTACATATCCGTTTCTTCGGTAACGGCCACTTA
>NZ_JACARS010000296.1:0-377 GCF_013386485.1 Pseudomonas sp. P7758
TCAAATGCTCGTATGTCTAGATTGCCTAATATATCAGCAGGCTTGAGAGGATTCGCTACTGATTTTGATATATGGTCTAAGACGTTAAACAATGCGGATGTAACTGTGGCTTCGGTCGCTTTTTCAAGGATCGGAAGTTTCTTAGATGCGGCTAGGAAGTTCAAGTATGATCCATCCCATATGGATGGTATTTCAAAAGCATTGAATTCAATACTAACGCCATTGGGCAATGCGGCTGCAATTACAGGAATTACTGAAGCAGGTATTGCTTTTGGTAGAATGGGCAGTTTGCTCAATGCTGTAACTAAGATCAATCCGCTACAACTTGATGGAGTGATGACTTCGTTGAGAGGACTACTCACCCATATGGGTGCCTC
>NZ_JACARS010000036.1:0-32878 GCF_013386485.1 Pseudomonas sp. P7758
CTGACACGCCGTATTCGCGAGCAAGCCCGCTCCCACATTTGAGCTTTGTTGTTGGGTGGACTGTATTCCAAACCAGCCATGAAAAAGGCGACCCGAAGGTCGCCTTTTTTCATTGCGCGTACTGCTTGCTCAACCCCGGCGGTACGCCATGGACATCGGTCTCTTCCCAAGGCCCGTTCGGGCTGATGGACCGGCTCCAGCCGTTGCTCCAGCGGTAGTAGGTGCGCTGGCGGTAGAACGTATCCGGCTGTTCGTCCAGCACGTACACCTGCATCTTCCCGTCCCAGTGACTGGCCGCACCCGGTGGCGGTGCGAAGGTCGGCGAGGAGCTCGGCACCGGCTTCGACGGTTTGATCACCGGGCTCGAGGGCTGGGTGCTCGGCTGGGTCGACGGCCCTGTCGGTGGAATAGTCGGCCCGGTAGGCGACGGAGGCCGATGGACCGCACAAGCACTCAACCCCAGTACCAGGCTGAGCAGGGTGATACGTGCGATAGCGGTCATGGGCATTTCCTCGAATTATTGGTCCGGACTGTCGATGGTCAGCTGCTGCAGCGCAGTGGTGCTGCTGGCCAGGGGTTGGCTGCGGCCGATCCACTCGCCAGCTGTGGGAACACCTGCCCGGGATATGCGCGCAACCAGTTGGACTTCGGGAAAGTTGGACAGTTTCAACTGCGGCATCATCGCGTCGCTGTCGCCCAGCTCGACGGTGATCGGCAGGTCGGCCACGGTCACGCGCTTGGCCGCCAATGGCGCAGGCGGGCCTTTGACGGCACGGGCGAAGATGAACACGCTGTCGGTCGGCAGGGCCTTGGCCTTCACATCGGCGGCCAGGTCCACCCGCACTTGCATCTGTTTTTCTGCCTTCACGGGCGCCACGCTACCACCGCTCTCCTTGAGCTTCTCGGCGGCCCGGTCGATCCCGCCTTGCAGCGCGGCACGGGAATTGTCGTCCGGTGGCAGTTGCGCCAGCAGGCGGTTCCAGTAGTCGATCGCTTCCTGGTAACGCTGGCCTTCAAAGGCGGCGATGCCCAGCAGGCCGAGGCTGGTGACTTCTTTCGGATCGAGTTTCAGTGCTTCGTCGGTCAGGGCCTGGACCTTGGGCGACCACTGTTTGTTGTCGGCAAAGTACTGGGCCTGGGCCCACTGGCCGAGCAACTCGGGCTGGCGACCGGCCAGGGCCACGGTGCGCTCGAAGATTTTCGCCGCATCGGCGGAACGGTCCTGGGCCATGTAGGCGCGACCGAGGAAGTACAGGCCTTCCGGCGAATCCGGCTGGGCCGCTGCGGCGCGCTCCAGGCGGCGGGTCATGTCTTCCATGGACACCGGCGGCTGGGAGAATTCGCGGGTCAGTTCGACCTTGTCGCTGGCACCGTAATGCAGGTACAGCGCCACGCCCAGCACCGGCACCAGAAACGCCGCGAGCAACGGCAACGGTTTGCCGAGGCGCGATTCCCGGGGCTTTTCCACACCCTCGGTATCCGCCAGCAACTCACGGGCCGCTTCAGCGCGACCGCTGTCCAGCTGGGCCGCATCCAGCACGCCTTCGGTCTGCTGGGTTTGCAGTTCCGCCACGCGTTCCTGGTACAGCGCCACGTTCAATGCAGTGCGATCCTCTTCACGCTGGGCACGGCGGCCGCGTAACACCGGGATCAGCAGGAAACTCAAGGCAATCAGAAGCAGCAGACCTGCTGCGAGCCAGAAATCAATCATCAGTTTTTTTGTCCAGCAGTTGGTCGAGGCGTTGACGCTCATCGACGGAAAGCGAGTCCGAGCCATCGGCCGGGGCGACACGACGGCGGCGCACAATCACCGCCATAACGACTAAGCCTGTGAGCAACAACCCGGCGGGGCCGAACCACAGCAGCGCAGTCTTGCCGGTGAGCGCCGGCTTGTAGCGCACGAAGTCACCGTAGCGGTCGACCATGAAGTCGATGATCTGCTGATTGTCCTTGCCCTCGCCGAGCATGCGGAAAATCTCTTTGCGCAGGTCGGCGGCGATCGGTGCATTGGAGTCGGCGATGTCCTGGTTCTGGCACTTGGGGCAGCGCAGCTCCTTGGTCAGTTCGCGAAAACGCTCGCGGTCTCCGTCCTTGGCAAATTCGTAAGTGTCGATGGCGGCGTGGGCCACGCCGACCATGCTCAAGCCCAATACCGCGGCGGCTAACCAACGCTTCATGGCTTGGCCTCATCCACCAGCGCCTGGTACTTGGCGGCCAGTTGCTCGCGCCACACCACTTCGTCGATCACGCCCACGTACTTGTCGCGGATCACGCCCTTGGCGTCGATGAAGAAGGTTTCCGGAGCGCCGTACACACCAAGGTTCAGCCCGAGGTTGCCGTCTTCGTCGCGGATATCCAGCTGGTACGGGTTGTGAAATTCCGCCAGCCACTTCAGGGCGGCAGCATTGTCGTCCTTGTAGTTGATGCCGTAGATCACCACGCCCTTCTCCGCCAGCTTGTTCAGCACCGGATGCTCCACGCGGCAGGAAATGCACCAGGTGCCCCACACGTTGACCAGGGCCGGTTTGCCCAGCAAATCAGCCTGGGTCAGGGTCTTGTCACCCTGCACCGTCGGCAGCGAGAACGCCGGGAATGGCTTGCCGATCATGGCCGACGGCAACTCGGCCGGGTCCAGGTACAGCCCGCGATACAGGAACACCGCCACCACCAGAAACGCCGCCAGCGGTAACACCATCAACCAACGCTTCATACTGGCGCTCCTTGCAGACCGAGGGCTTCACGCACCCGGCTCTTGACCTTGACCCGGTAGCGCCGGTCCATCGCTGCCAGCAAACCACCGAAGCCGGTGAGCAGGCCGCCGAACCAGATCCAGCGCACAAACGGTTTGACGTGGACCCGTACGGCCCAGGCGCCATCGCCCAACGGTTCACCCAGGGCGACGTAGAGGTCGCGGGTGAAACCGGCGTCGATCCCGGCTTCGGTCATCATCGAGCTTTGCACGGTGTACAGGCGTTTTTCCGGGTGCAGCACCGCCACTTCCTTGCCATTGCGCACCACACGTACGGTGCCTTTGTCGGAGGTGAAGTTGGGGCCTTCGAAGTGCTTGGCGCCTTCGAAAATGAAGTGGTAGCCGGCCAGGTCCATGGACTCGCCCGGTGCCAGGCGCAGGTCGCGCTCGGCACTGTTCTGGCTGGACAACACCACGCCCAACGCACACACGGCGATGCCGATGTGGGCGACCTGCATGCCCCAGTAGCTGCGGGTCATGATCGGCAGGCCTTTGATCAAACCTTTGTGGCGGGTCTTGTCGATCAGGTCACGTACACCGGCCAGCAATACCCAGGCCGCGAGCATGAAGGTGGCAAGCACGGCCCAGTTGAAGTCGCCGTAGGCTATACCGGCGATCACGGCCAGCGCGGCGCTGCCGAGCAGTACCGGGGTGAGCATGCCCACCAGCCATTTCACCGGAGTGTCTTTCCAGCGCACCAGGACGCCGACCGCCATCACCACCATCAACAGCGCCATCAACGGGATGAACAGTGCGTTGAAGTACGGCGGGCCGACGGACAGTTTGGCGCCGCTCAGGGCATCCAGCACCAGCGGGTACAGGGTGCCCAGCAGGATCATCGAAGCCGCCACCACCAGCACCAGGTTATTGCCCAGCAGCAGGGTTTCCCGGGACCAGAGGTTGAAGCCGACATGGCTCTTGACCACTGGCGCGCGCAACGCAAACAACGTCAACGAGCCGCCGACCACAAACAACAGGAAGATCAGGATGAACACGCCGCGCTCCGGGTCGGAGGCAAACGCGTGAACCGATGTCAGCACGCCGGAACGCACCAGGAACGTACCCAGCAGGCTCAGGGAAAACGCGGCGATGGCCAGCAACACGGTCCAGCTTTTGAACACGCCGCGTTTTTCGGTGACCGCCAGCGAGTGAATCAGCGCGGTGCCCACCAGCCAGGGCATGAAGGAGGCGTTTTCCACCGGGTCCCAGAACCACCAGCCGCCCCAGCCGAGTTCGTAGTAGGCCCACCACGAGCCCAGGGTGATGCCGATGCCGAGGAACGCCCAGGCGACGATGGTCCATGGACGCGACCAGCGCGCCCAGGCGGCATCGAGACGCCCGCCGAGCAAGGCGGCGATGGCGAAGGCGAAAGCGACCGAGAAACCGACGTAGCCCATGTAGAGCATCGGCGGGTGCACGATCAGGCCGATGTCTTGCAGCAGCGGGTTGAGGTCGTGGCCGTCTACCGGGATCTGCGGCAGGATGCGGGTGAACGGGTTGGAGGTCATGATCAGGAACAGCAGGAAGCCGATGCTGATCATGCCCATCACCGCCAGCACCCGGGCCAGCATCACTTGCGGCAGTTGGCGGGAGAAGATCGAGACAGCAAAGGTCCAGCCACCGAGAATCAACGCCCACAGCAGCAACGAACCTTCGTGGGCACCCCACACGGCGCTGAACTTGTAGTACCAGGGCAAGGCGCTGTTGGAGTTGTTGGCGACGTAGGCGACGGAAAAGTCGTCGGTCATGAAGGCGTAGGTCAGGCAACCGAAGGCGAACACCAGAAAGGCGAACTGGCCCCAGGCAGCCGGCTGGGCCAGACTCATCCACAGGCGGTCACCGCGCCAGGCGCCCAGCAACGGGACCACGGCTTGGACGATGGCAAAGCACAGGGCGAGGATCATCGCCAGTTGGCCCAACTCCGGAATAAACAGTGCGGACGTCATGACTTAGCCCTCCTTGGCAGGGGTCGGGGCGGATTGGCCGCTGTCTTTGAGGGCCTTGGTGACTTCCGGCGGCATGTATTTTTCATCGTGCTTGGCCAGCACTTCATCGGCCACCACCACGCCGTCGGCGTTGAGCTTGCCGAGGGCAACGATGCCCTGCCCTTCGCGGAACAGGTCCGGGAGGATGCCGCGGTAGGTGATGGTCACGGACTTGTTGAAGTCGGTGACGATGAACTTGACGTCCAGGGAGTCGCCGGAGCGTTGCAACGAGCCTTTCTCGACCATGCCACCGGCACGGATTCGGGTGTCCAGCGGCGCTTCGCCGTTGGCGATCTGGGTCGGGGTGTAGAACAGGTTGATGTTCTCCCGCAGAGCGCTCAGGGCCAGGGTCACGGCAATGCCGACACCGGCCATGATGGCCAGGATGATCAACAGACGCTTTCTACGCAGCGGATTCACTTTTCGGTCTCCCGGCGCAAACGACGCGCCTCTTGTTGCAGGTAACGCTTGCGGGCCAGGATCGGCGCGGCGACGTTGAGGGCCAGCACCGCCAGGCAAATGCCATAGGCCGTCCAGACGTACAGGGCGTGATGGCCCATGGCGAGAAAATCACTGAAAGAGTTGAAGCTCATCCACGGGCTCCCAGGCTGTTTTGCACTTCGGCCTTGACCCAACTGGTGCGGGCTTCACGCTTGAGCACTTCGAGGCGCATGCGCAGCAGCAGCACGGCGCCGAAGAAGCAGTAGAACCCCAGCACCATCAGCAGCAGCGGCGCCCACATTTCCACGGGCATTGCCGGCTTTTCGGTGAGGGTGAAGGTGGCGCCCTGGTGCAGGGTGTTCCACCACTCCACCGAGTATTTGATGATCGGGATGTTGATCACGCCGACGATCGCCAGCACCGCGCAGGCCTTGGCGGCGCTGTCACGGTTGCTGATGGCGTTGCCCAGGGCAATCAGGCCGAAGTACAGGAACAGCAGGATCAGCATCGAGGTGAGTCGCGCATCCCATACCCACCACGAACCCCAGGTCGGCTTGCCCCAGATCGCGCCGGTGACCAGCGCCACGGCGGTCATCCAGGCACCGATGGGCGCGGCGCATTGCAGGGCCACATCCGCCAGTTTCATCTTCCACACCAGGCCGACGATGCCGCACACCGCCAGCATCACGTAGCAGGACTGGGCCAGCATCGCGGCAGGCACATGGATGTAGATGATGCGAAAGCTGTTGCCTTGCTGGTAGTCCGGCGGCGCAAAGGCCAGGCCCCAGACCAGGCCGATGCCAATCAGCAATACCGCGGCGATGCTCAACCACGGCAGCAGTTTGCCACTGATGCCGTAAAACCATTTGGGCGAGCCGAGCTTGTGAAACCAGGTCCAGTTCATGCTGTTTCCATCACGGTTGCTTCTCGTCGTTGCGAGAAGCTTAGGGTCTTTACTGGTTAAGGTTCTATCGCTTAACCAGACCTCATTATTCGCCGACGCTGATCTTCAGGCCAGCCGCTATAGCAAAGGGTGTCAGGGTTACCGCCAGGGCGGCCAGGCTGCCAAGCCACAGGAGGTAACCGGTCGCCGGCATGCCCTGGAGCGCGGCTTGCAACGCGCCGCTGCCCAGGATCAACACCGGGATATACAAAGGCAAGATCAGCAGCGCCAACAACAGGCCACCGCGTTTCAAACCGACGGTCAGTGCCGCACCTACGGCGCCCAGTAGACTGAGAACCGGCGTGCCAAGCAACAAGGAAAGGAGCAACACCGGCAGGCATTCGGTGGGCAACCCCAGCATCATCGCCAGCAGCGGCGCGAGCAATACCAGCGCCAGGCCGGAAAACGCCCAGTGTGCCAGTACCTTGGCCAATACCAGAAGTGGCAGGGGGTGCGACGAAAGGACCCACTGTTCGAGGGAACCGTCTTCAAAATCACTGCGAAACAGCCCGTCCAGCGAGAGCAGGACTGACAAAAGCGCCGCCACCCAGACCAGTCCCGGAGACAAGGTTTGCAACAGTTTAGTCTCGGGGCCCACCGCCAACGGGAACAGCGCGATCACAATCGCGAAGAACACCAGCGGGTTGGCCAATTCGGCCGGACGGCGACAGAGTAACCGCGCTTCGCGGGCGACCAACAGGGCAAATACGCTCATACCGCCCACCGGCCCAGGTCGAGGTCGCGGTAACCGGCAGGCATGCGCGTCAAGGTGTGGTGAGTGGTCAGGACAACCATGCCGCCCTGCTCGCAGTGCGCGGCAAGGTGTTCTTCCAATTGGGCAACGCCTTGTTTGTCGAGGGCGGTGAAGGGTTCGTCGAGAATCCATAGCGGCGGGCCGTCGAGATACAAACGGGCCAGGGCCACGCGGCGCTGCTGGCCGGCGGACAGGGTGTGGCAGGGAACGTCTTCGAAACCCTTGAGGCCAACCGCGGCCAGCGCCTGCCAGATCGCCTCGCGGCTGGCGGGATGATGCAGGGCGCTGAGCCAACTGAGGTTTTCTTCAGCGGTAAGCACATCCTTGATTCCGGCGGCGTGGCCGATCCAGATCAGGTTGCGCGCCAGCTCGGTGCGCTGCTCGTGCAACGGTTTGCCGTTGAGCCGCACTTCGCCCGCCGTCGGCTGCATCAGCCCGGCCAGCAGGCGCAACAGGCTGGTCTTGCCGCTGCCGTTGGGGCCGCTGACCTGCACCATGTCGCCGCCCGCCAGACGCAGTTCGAGGTGTTCGAACAGCATCCGCAGGTCACGTTCACAGGCGAGCGCTACGGCTTCTAGAAGAGGGCTGGTCAAGAGATCGCGGGCCTTTACGGTTCAAGTCGGCGGTGGAACGGCCGTTAAAGAGATGCACATTAACTGCTTTGGCGACCGTTTTTAGAGAGCTGGATCAATCAGTTGTGTTGTTTTTAACGCTCTCTTTGAAGACGGGCGGCATTATACATGTGATGCCCTACTCTAAAGAGGGCAATTTCCCCTGAGACGGCGCGCACGATGACCGGTGAGATCAATCTTCCCACGCTCCCCCCGACGCTTCCGGCCGGGCCTGCGCCCGCGCCTGCAGCGGGCGAGTTGCTGAAACTGCTGGAGCCGCAGACCGGCCTGATCGACCCCGGAAAAACCGTAAATGCCGAGGTGCTGGCACTGAAACAAGGCGGCGATGCATTTCAGTTGCTGCTCAAGCTGACCCTGGAAGGCGGCCGGCAAACCCTGGTGCAGGCCAGCAGCAGCCAGCCGCTGCCGCTGGGTACCCAGGTGGAAGTCAGCCAGACGCCGTCGGGCAATTTGTCCATCAGCCTGCAGCAGGCCCTGAGTTCCAGCGTCGCCGCGCTGACGCGTATCGATACCAGCCAGTTACCGGTGGGCACCCTGCTGCAAGGCAAGGTGCTGACCACCCAGGCGCTGCCACAGGGCGCCAACCAGCCGGTGGTGTATCGCTCACTGGTGTCGGTGCTCAATAACGTCCTCAGCGGCGCGACCCTGACCGTCGAAAGCCCGCAGCCCTTGCGCGTCGGCAGCCTGCTCAGCGCCGTGGTGCAAAGTGCGCAGACCTTGAGCTTTGTACCGCTGAGCGGGCGCCAGGACCAATTGGCCGTGGCCCAGCAACTCTCCACCCAGCAAAGCCGCCAGGGCTCGCTGGACGTGGTGTTCACCGCGCTGCAAAGCCTGCCGGCGACCAGCAGCGACAGCACCGGGGCCGACCTGCGCGCCGCCGCCGAGCGTTTGCTCGCCGGCCTGCCCGACCTGGCCCAGGCCAGCAACCCCAAGGTGCTGGCGCAACTGATCCAGAACAGCGGGACCTTCCTCGAAGCCAAGTTGCTGGCCGGGCAAAACCCGCAGATACCGCCGCTGGACATGAAAGGCGCGCTGCTGCGCTTCGTCGCCGACCTGCTGCCATCCCTGCCCGCCAGCACCAATCTGAATGCGATCCTCGCTGCCAACACCCTGGCGCAGTTGCTGCCCAGCTTCGTACGCAGCCCGCTGGGCACCCTCGGCCAGGTCGGCGCCAGGCAGGCGCCCGCGGGCTTTCCGCTGCCCGATCGGCTGATGCAACGCCTGGAAGGTGAAAGTGACCTGGAAAACCTGCTGCGCCTGGCCGCCGGGGCCATCTCCCGCCTGCAAAGCCATCAGCTGTCGAGCCTGGAGCAGACCGGTACCACCGCCGACGGCAAGCTCTTGACCACCTGGCAGCTGGAAATCCCCATGCGCACCTTGCAGGACATCGTGCCGTTGCAGGTCAAGTTCCAGCGGGAAGAACCGGCGCCCGACAAGGAACAGCCGGAACGCAAGGACAGCAAGGATCCCAAGCAAATGCTCTGGCGCGTGGAAATGGCGCTCGACATGGAGCCGCTCGGCCCGTTGCAGGTCCAGGCGCAACTGAGCCAGGGCAAACTGTCGAGCCAGTTGTGGGCGACCCGGCCCTTCACCGCCAGCCTGATCGAAAGCCACCTGGGCAGCCTGCGCGAGCGCCTGGTGTCGTCGGGACTCAACGTCGGCGACCTCGACTGCCACCTCGGTACCCCGCCACGGGGCCCGAAAACCGGGCTTGAACAACGCTGGGTGGATGAAACCGCATGAAAAACCCCAACCCGCCCCGCCAGGCCATCGCCCTCAAATACGACGGGCAACAAGCGCCGACCCTGACCGCCAAGGGCGACGATGCCCTGGCCGAAGCCATCCTCAAGCTGGCCCGGGAGAACGAAGTCCCGATTTACGAAAATGCCGAGCTGGTCAAATTACTGGCACGCATGGAGTTGGGCGACAGCATCCCGGAAGAGTTGTACCGCACCGTCGCCGAGATCCTCGCGTTTGCCTGGACGCTGAAGGGCAAGTTCCCGGTGGGCTACGACCCGGACGCGGGGCCGGTGGAGCGGGATGTGACGGAAAGAGGCGACGATTATTAAGGTGGGAGCCGGCTGATCGTTCCCACGCTCTGCGTGGGAACGCCGCCTCGGACGCTCCGCGTCCAACTGGCGCTGCAACGTTCAAGTCTTGCGCAGGGGTGACGCGGAGCGTCACGGGATGCATTCCCACGCAGAGCGTGGGAATGATCAGTTGCGGTGGGTGGTGTATAGCAATTATATCTTTCGAGGTATAGATTATCTCGAACCCGATAGTTCAGGATAAACCCATGAGCCCTACCCGCCCGATTCTCAGTCGAGAGCTACTCGCCGAAGCGCTCGCCCGTGATCTGGCAGGCGAGTCATTTGCCGACTACAGCTCCGGCATGTTCCTCGCGGCTCCGCGCCGTACCGGCAAGAGTACGTTCCTGCGCAACGACCTTATCCCCGAGTGCAAGGCCCGGGGCTGGCTGCCGGTGTACGTGGACCTGTGGATGAACCGCGAAGTCGACCCCGCCGAACTGATCTCCGGCGCCATCGGCAAAGCCCTGGGCGAGTTCGAAAGCGCAGTGAGCAAAGCGGCCAAGAAGGCCGGTATCGACAAGATCAGCCTGCTGCGCACCTTGAGTTGGGATTTCACCAAACCGCAATTGCCCGCCGGCACCACGCTCAGCCACGCCCTGGACGTGCTGCACCAGGTCTCGGGGCAAATGATCGTGCTGATCGTGGACGAGGCCCAGCACGCCCTCAACAGCGAAGGCGGGGTGAACGCCATGTTCGCCCTCAAGGCGGCACGGGATCATCTCAACGGCAGCAGCACGGCCGATGGCCTGCGCCTGGTCTTCACCGGCTCCAGCCGGGACAAACTGGCCAACCTGGTACTCAAGAGCAAACAACCGTTCTTCGGCGCCCACATCACACCGTTCCCGCTGTTGAGCCGGGATTTCGTCGAGTTCGTGACGGACCTCTGGAACCAGCGCCTGGCCGCGACCAACCAGTTCAACCTGGAGGACATGGACTATGCCTTCCAGCTCGTTGGCCGGCGCCCGGAAATGCTCAACAAACTACTGACCGAAGTGAGCGTGGGTCTTGGCGAGGCCAGCAACCTTGGCGAGTTGCTGAGGACCGGGGCACTCAATCACCAGGCCGGCATCTGGAGTGACTACGAGAGCGCCTACAACGACCTCTCGCCGCTGCAACAGGCGGTACTTGAAGTGATGGGCGAACGAACCCTGGGCAAGCAGGCGTTCTCGCCTTTTGCGGAGAAAACCTTCCATGATGTGAACCGCAAGCTGGAACAGGCCCAGGTCGAGCCGAACGCGAGCACACCAAACGTGCAGAAAGCACTGGAAGTGCTGCGGGAGAAGGAGTTGGTCTGGAAAGCCAACCGTGGTGAATATGCTTTGGAGGACTCGACCATGGCCGAATGGCTGAGCAACCGGCACCGGCTATAAGCTGCAAGCAATACCGCTTGCAGCTCGTAACCTTCAGTTGTCCTTGTGCAACCGACTCATCAACTGCGCTTCAGCCTGGGTCAACCCGCAGGATTGGGTCAGCTCATCCACCGTGGCGCCCATGCCCACCAGCTTCGCCGCCTGGGCGAATGAGAGGCTCGACGGGTCACGCTGCTCGAGTGCCGACAGCTTGTCCGGCAACGGCGCCAGCACCGAACGCAGCTCGTGCACTTCATCACCCACACGCACCGCACTTTGCTGGAAGTGGTCGACCCGCTTGGCCAGCTCCAGGATCCGCCGGTCGCGCACAGCGTCGCGCTCGACTTGTCGAGTGGCCAATTCCCGTTGCTGGCGAACATAACGCAGCAGGAAGCCCAGGGTCCCGGCCCAAAGGATGGCCAGGACGATCACCGCTACCTCAAGAAACAATCAGATATTCTCCAGGTCCTGCCACTCTTCTTCGCTCATCATCTTGTCCAGCTCAACCAGAATCAGCAGTTCGCCGTTCTTGTTGCAGACACCCTGGATGAACTTGGCCGATTCTTCGTTGCCGACGTTCGGCGCAGTCTCGACTTCGGATTGGCGCAGGTAAACCACTTCCGCCACGCTGTCGACCATGATCCCGACCACTTGCTTGTCGGCTTCGATGATCACGATGCGGGTGTTGTCGTTGACTTCGGTCGGCACCAGGCCAAAACGCTGGCGGGTGTCGATCACGGTCACCACGTTGCCGCGCAGGTTGATGATGCCCAGCACATAGCTTGGGGCACCCGGAACCGGAGCGATTTCGGTGTAGCGCAGCACTTCCTGCACACGCATCACGTTGATGCCATAGGACTCGTTGTCCAGCTTGAAGGTGACCCATTGCAGGATTGGATCATCCACCAGACCTTGTGCGGACACTGACTTGTTCATACTCCAGACCCCTTCAAATACCGTTGGTTACGGTGTGTATTCTTGGGCAGCGCCGTAGCGCTGCTGCTTGTTATCAAGTGCGTTTGTTCAGCGGCATGGCTTTTACCGCGCCGCTGGCAATCAACTCCGCCAGTTCGGCGACATCCAGCAACGCGCACATGTGTTCGATCACAGTGCCCGCCAGCCATGGCCGCTGGCCCCGGTGGCTGCGCCATTTGATTTCGTTCGGGTCCAGGCGCAATGAGCGGCTGACCTGATGCACCGCCAGCCCCCACTCGTAGCCCTGGACCGAAATAACGTATTGCAGGCCCTGGCGGAAGTCATCGCGGTAGCGGTCGGGCATCACCCAACGCGCGGTGTCCAATACCTTCAAGTTGCCCTGCTGGCTCGGCAGGATCCCGAGGAACCAATCCGGCTGGCCGAACAACGGCGTCAACTCCTGGCCTTCCAGGGAGTAGATCGACCCCAGGCACACCAGCGGCACCGCCAGGGTCAGCCCGGCGACATCGAACAGCAAACATTCGAACGGCTCCGCAGCCCACACCGGGCGACCGTCGCCCTGTACCGGCGGCGGCGTGATGCTCGGCGGGAGGTGAACCTCAACCACCGGCTCCACCACTACAGGCGCAATCACCACAGGCTCGACGGGCACAGCAACCGGTACAGGAACTGCTACGGGAACGACCAACGCATCACGGGCCTGTTCTTCCAGGACCGCCAGCTGAAACTCGTCCAGGGCAGCAGGTTCAGGCTCGATGACTTCATCGAGGATCAGAATCGGCTCCGGCATCTCCTCGGTGGCGTCCTGGAGCAAAGCGTCCAGGTAGGACTCCAGCGCCAGTTGCGGCCGGGTCTTGAAATCAACGGGACGGTTCATCTGTATGCCCACGCGCAAGCCCCATCAACCCTGTATTCAGAGGTTATCGGCCTGTGGGTGTCCGGACTTGAATCGAGAGCCGGTTTTGTCGCGAAAACTGCGGCGTCTGCATCGCTGGCAAGCCAGGCTCCTACAATGACCATCACGCCACCTGCGCCACAAGTTGCTGGGACAACAGGTGCTTGAGCAACGCCCGATACGCCAGCACCCCACGGCTCTTGCCGTCGAACTGCGACGGCGTCAGCCCTGCCCGGCTCGCATCCCGCAGGCGCGTGTCCACCGGGATGTAGCCTTGCCAGATGGTGTCCGGATAAGCATCGCGCAATACCCGCAAGGTGCCGAGGGACGCCTGGGTGCGGCGGTCAAACAGGGTCGGCACGATGCTGAACGGCAGCGCCTGCTTGCGCGAGCGGTTGATCATCGCCAGGGTGCTGACCATGCGTTCCAGGCCCTTGACGGCCAGATGCTCGGTCTGCACCGGGATCACCAGCTGTTGGCTGGCGGCCAGGGCGTTGACCATCAGCACGCCGAGCAACGGCGGGCTGTCGATGATCGCGTAGTCGAAGTCCTGCCACAGCTGCGCCAGGGTCTTGGCGATCACCAGGCCCAGGCCGCTCTGCCCCGGCGACTGGCGCTCAAGGGTGGCCAGGGCGGTGCTGGACGGCAACAGCGAGATCTTTTCATTGCTGGTAGGCAGCAACAGTTGCCCCGGCAAGTCGGCCGGCACGCTGCCCTTGTGCAGGAACAGGTCGTAGCAACTGTGTTCCAGGGCATCCGGGTCATAGCCGAAATAGCTGGTCATGGAGCCGTGGGGGTCCAGGTCGACCACGACCACACGCTTGCCGGCCTCGGCCAGCAAGCCGGCCAAGGCGATGGACGTGGTGGTTTTACCGACACCACCCTTTTGATTGGCAACTGCCCAGACTCTCATTCGGATTGTTCCTCCCGGCAGGCACAGGCTCGACCGAGAAATTGCATGGGGTTATAGAGCCGGTGACGGAGAATTGACGGCACTCCCGCGAACCGGCGCCTTTACGGGCGCTGGTGCAGTTTGTGTGCCAGCCCGCTTCAAGGCGGCATCCGGTGTTGCATTGGCAGTGCCGGTACCGGTCAGGCTGCGGCGTACGTCCAGGTTGCGCGACACCACCAGCACCACCCGACGGTTGCGCGCACGGCCTTCCGCCGTGGCGTTATTGGCCACCGGCTGGAACTCGCCGTAACCCACCGACGCCAGGCGCCCGGGGTTCACACCCTGCATCGCGAGCATTCGTACAATACTCGCCGCCCGGGCCGAAGACAGCTCCCAGTTGGTCGGGTACTGCGCGGTACTGATCGGCAGGTTATCGGTAAAGCCTTCAACGTGGACCGGGTTTTCAAACGGCTTCAGGATCGCCGCCACCTTGTCGATGATGGTAAACGCCTGGTCGCTGGGCATTGCATCGGCACTGGCGAACAGCAGGCTGGAATTGAGCTCGATCTCGACCCACAACTCATTGCCGCGCACGGTCATCTGGTTGGAGCTGATCAGGTCGCCAAAGGCCGCGCTGATGTTATCGGCGATGCTTTTCAGCGGGTCGCTGGTGCCACCGATGCCGGCGGCGGTTTCATCGCTGTCGTTGACCAGCGGCTTGGCCGGGGTCACGGTCTTGGGGCGTTCTTCGCCAATGGGTATCGGCTTGAGGGCGCGGTCAGCGTCGTTGAACACGCCAATCAGCGCCTGGGAAATGACTTTGTACTTGCCTTCGTTGATCGAGGAAATGGAGTACATCACCACAAAAAACGCGAACAGCAACGTAATGAAGTCGGCGTAGGACACCAGCCAGCGTTCATGGTTGACGTGTTCTTCAGGCTCGCGGCGGCGACGGCTCACAACAAATACCTCCCATCAATCCATGAAGCCCTGGAGCTTCAATTCGATGGAGCGCGGGTTTTCACCCTCGGCAATCGAGAGGATGCCTTCGAGCAACATCTCGCGATAACGCGACTGGCGCAGGGCGATCGACTTGAGCTTGCTGGCCACCGGCAACAACACCAGGTTGGCACTGGCCACGCCGTAGATGGTGGCGACGAACGCCACGGCAATCCCGCTGCCCAGTTGCGACGGATCGGCCAGGTTGCCCATCACGTGGATCAAGCCCATCACCGCACCGATGATGCCGATGGTCGGCGCGTAGCCGCCCATGCTTTCAAAGACTTTGGCAGCGTTGATGTCGCGGCTTTCCTGGGTGTAGAAGTCCACTTCGAGGATGCTGCGAATCGCTTCCGGCTCGGCGCCGTCCACCAGCAGTTGCAGGCCTTTGCGTGCGTAGCTGTCGGGCTCGGCATCGGCCACGCCTTCCAGCCCGAGCAGGCCTTCCTTGCGCGCCGTGAGGCTCCAGTTGACCACCCGGTCGATGCCGCCCGGCAAGTCGACACGCGGCGGGAAAATAATCCAGATGAGGATCTGCATCGCGCGCTTGAACGAACTCATGGGCGACTGCAACAACGCCGCGCCCACGGTGCCGCCGATCACGATCAACGCCGCCGGGCCGTTGGCCAGGGCGCCCAGGTGGCCGCCTTCAAGGTAGTTGCCGCCGATAATCGCGACAAACGCCATGATGATGCCAATCAGGCTCAATACATCCATCAGAGGCAAGCCTCCACCAGGTGCTTGCCGATGTCGTCCAGGCTGTAGACGGCGTCGGCCAGGTCGGCCTTGACGATGGCCATGGGCATGCCATAGATCACGCAGCTGGCTTCATCCTGGGCCCAGATCGCGCTGCCGCCCTGCTTGAGCAGGCGCGCGCCTTCACGGCCGTCGGCGCCCATGCCGGTCAACACCACCGCCAAAACTTTGTCGCCGTAGGATTTGGCCGCGGAACCGAAGGTGATATCCACACACGGCTTGTAGTTCAGGCGTTCGTCACCCGGCAGGATTTTGATCGCACCACGGCCATCGACCATCATCTGCTTGCCACCGGGGGCCAGCAGCGCCAGACCCGGACGCAGGATGTCGCCATCCTCGGCTTCCTTGACGCTGATGCGGCACAGCTTGTCCAGGCGCTCGGCGAACGCCTTGGTGAACGCGGCCGGCATGTGCTGGATCAACACGATCGGCGCCGGGAAGTTGGCCGGCAATTGGGTCAACACCCGCTGCAAGGCCACCGGACCGCCGGTGGACGTACCGATGGCCACCAGCTTGTAGGCCTTGCGCTTGGGCGCAGGTGAATGTGCGGCGGGCGCAGCCGTACGCACCGGGGCGGCGGCCGGGCGCGCAACCGGTGCCGGCGCCGGGCGACCAAAGGTGCTCGGGGCGGCCGGTGGCGGCGTAACGGGAGCGGGCGCCGGCGCACTGAACAGGCTGCGACGGTTACTGCGGGAGATGCTGTGCACCTTCTCGCAGAGCATCTGCTTGACCTTCTCGGGGTTGCGCGAGATGTCTTCGAAATTCTTCGGCAGGAAGTCCACCGCGCCGGCATCCAGCGCATCCAGGGTGACCCGGGCGCCTTCGTGGGTCAGCGAGGAGAACATCAACACCGGCGTCGGGCAGCGCTGCATGATGTGCCGCACCGCCGTGATGCCGTCCATCATCGGCATCTCGTAGTCCATGGTGATCACGTCCGGCTTGAGGGCCAGGGCCTGATCGATCGCCTCTTTGCCGTTGGTGGCCGTGCCGACCACCTGGATATTGGAATCCGATGAAAGAATTTCCGAGACGCGGCGGCGGAAGAAACCCGAATCGTCCACCACCAGGACCTTGACTACCATAAACACTCCGTTAGGCCGGGCGAGGGACAACCGCCCTGCCCGGGCCGAATCAAATACGCCGTGCGGCGTAACGCTTGAGCATGCTCGGAACATCCAGAATCAGCGCGATCCGACCGTCACCGGTAATGGTCGCACCCGACATGCCCGGGGTTCCCTGCAGCATTTTGCCCAAAGGCTTGATGACCACTTCTTCCTGGCCCACCAGTTGATCGACCACGAAGCCGATACGCTGGGTGCCCACGGAAAGAATCACCACATGGCCTTCGCGCTGCTCTTCATGCTTGGCCGAAGCCACCAGCCAGCGCTTGAGGTAGAACAGCGGCAACGCCTTGTCGCGCACGATCACCACTTCCTGGCCGTCCACCACGTTGGTGCGCGACAGGTCGAGGTGGAAGATTTCGTTGACGTTGACCAGCGGGAAGGCGAACGCCTGGTTGCCCAGCATCACCATCAGGGTCGGCATGATCGCCAGGGTCAACGGCACCTTGATGACGATCTTCGAGCCCTGGCCCTTGGTCGAGTAGATGTTGATCGAGCCGTTGAGCTGGCTGATCTTGGTCTTCACCACGTCCATGCCCACGCCACGGCCCGACACGTCGGAAATCTCGGTCTTGGTGGAGAAGCCCGGGGCGAAGATCAGGTTGTAGCACTCGGTGTCGGTGAGGCGGTCGGCGGCGTCCTTGTCCATCACCCCACGCTTGACTGCAATGTTGCGCAGTACCGTGGGGTCCATGCCTTTGCCGTCATCGGTGATCGACAGCAGGATATGGTCGCCTTCCTGTTCGGCCGCCAGGATCACTTTGCCCTGGCGGTTCTTGCCCGAGGCTTCGCGCTCTTCCGGCGTCTCGACACCGTGGTCGACCGCGTTGCGCACCAAGTGGACCAGCGGGTCGGCCAGGGCCTCGACAAGGTTCTTGTCGAGGTCGGTTTCTTCACCCACCAGTTCCAGGTTGATCTCTTTCTTGAGCTGGCGTGCCAGGTCGCGAACCAGGCGCGGGAAACGGCCGAAGACTTTCTTGATCGGCTGCATCCGGGTCTTCATGACGGCGGTCTGCAGGTCTGCGGTGACCACGTCGAGGTTCGACACGGCCTTTTGCATGGCCTCGTCGCCACTGTTCAGGCCCAGGCGCACCAGGCGGTTACGCACCAGCACCAGTTCGCCGACCATGTTCATGATGTCGTCCAGGCGCGCGGTATCAACCCGCACGGTGGTTTCGGCTTCACTGGCCGGTTGCTTGTCCGGGGCCGGGGCAGCCGTGGCAGCCCGGGCCGGGGCTGGAGCCGGAGCCGGAGCCGGAGCCGGAGCCGCTTTCGCTGCGACAGGCGCGGCAGCCTTGGCGGCAGGAGCCGGTGTTGCGACAGCCGCGGCAGCAGCCGGTGCAGCAGCGCCGACCACTTCGGTGAACTTGCCCTTGCCGTGCAGTTCATCCAGCAGGGCTTCGAATTCGTGATCGGAGATCAGTCCATCGGCGGCCGGCGCAGCAGCGGGTGCCGCAGGCGCGGCGGCCGTTGCGGCGACTTCCGGCAGAGCCTCGGCGGCAAACGAGCCTTTGCCGTGCAACTGGTCCAGCAGCGCTTCAAATTCGTCGTCGGTGATTTCATTGCTGACGGGCGCCGCGGCTTCCGTTGGCGCTGGCGCTGCGGCCACCGCGTCCGGGGCAAACTGGCCCTTGCCGTGCAACTGGTCGAGCAACGACTCGAACTCGGCGTCGGTAATGTCTTCGGTGGTCGGCACCATGGCCGGCGCACTGGCTGCCGGCGCTTCGGCTTCGGCCTTGACGGCGTTCAGCGAGTCCAGCAGTTGTTCAAATTCGCTGTCGGTCACGTCGCCCGCAGGCTCGGCAACCGGCTCAGCCACTGCTTCCACCACGGGAGCGTTGGCCGCAGGTTCCGCCAGGCGCGCCAGGGCGGCCAGCAGTTCCGGCGTGGCGGCAGTGATCGGTGCGCGCTCGCGCACTTCACTGAACATGCCGTTGACCGCGTCCAGTGCTTCCAGGATCACGTCCATCAGTTCCGAGTCGACGTGCCGCTCACCCTTGCGCAGGATGTCGAACACGTTCTCGGCGATGTGACAGCACTCCACCAGCTCGTGGAGCTGGAGGAAGCCGGCGCCCCCTTTTACAGTGTGAAAACCGCGAAAAATTGCATTGAGCAGGTTCGCATCATCCGGTCGGCTTTCCAGCTCGACCAGTTGTTCGGACAGTTGCTCTAAAATTTCGCCGGCCTCTACAAGGAAATCCTGAAGGATTTCTTCATCGGCGCCGAAGCTCATGGGTGTGCTCCTTAGAAGCCTAAACTGGACAGCAAATCGTCTACGTCGTCTTGCCCGGATACAACGTCTTCACGTTTATCGGCATGAATCTGCGGACCTTCACCCTTGGCGAGGTGTTTTTGTGGATCTTTTTCAGAAAGGATCGCTGCGCGGTCATGTTCGATGCCGGCAAACCGGTCGACCTGGCCCGCCATCAACACCAGTTTGAGCAGGTTGCTTTCCACTTCGGTGACCAGTTGGGTCACACGCTTGATCACCTGACCGGTGAGGTCCTGGTAATCCTGGGCCAGCAGAATGTCATTGAGGTTGCTGGAAACCGTGCGGTTTTCCTGCTCGCTGCGGGACAAAAAGCCCTCGACCCGACGCGCCAGCTCACGAAACTCCTCAGCGCCCACTTCCCGACGCATGAACCGGCCCCAGTCAGTGCTCAGGGCCTTGGCTTCACTGGCCATACCGTTGACCAGAGGCGTGGCGTTTTCCACCAGGTCCATGGTGCGGTTGGCCGCCGCCTCAGTCAGCCTGACCACGTAGGACAGGCGTTCGGTGGCATCCGTGATCTGCGAGATTTCCTCGGCCTGGGGCATGTGCGGGTCAATCTGAAAATTGACTATCGCACTGTGCAACTCACGGGTGAGCTTGCCCACTTCCTGGTACAGGCCGCGGTCACGGGTCTGGTTGAGCTCATGGATCAACTGCACCGCGTCGCCGAACTGGCCTCTTTCAAGGCTTTCGACGAGTTGATGAGCATGTTTTTTCAGGGTCGACTCAAAGTCGGCCTGCGATGATTCTTTATGCTCCATAGCTCCCCCGTGGCAGCATCAATGACCGATGCGTTCGAAGATCTTTTCGATCTTCTCTTTCAAGGCCAGTGCAGTGAATGGCTTGACCACGTAGCCGTTGACCCCGGCCTGGGCGGCTTCGATGATCTGTTCACGCTTGGCTTCAGCGGTCACCATCAGCACAGGCAGGCTGCGCAGTTTTTCATCAGCGCGCACGTGGCGCAGCAGATCGATACCGGTCATGCCCGGCATGTTCCAGTCCGTTACCAGAAAGTCGATGCTCCCGCTGTTGAGGATCGGAATCGCCGTAATACCGTCATCCGCCTCGACCGTGTTAGTGAACCCAAGGTCACGCAACAGGTTTTTTATGATCCGCCGCATCGTTGAGAAGTCATCAACGATGAGGATTTTCATGTTCTTGTCCAATTCGACCTCCAAGCAGTCTTAAACGCGCCCAGCACCTGGGCGCGCCATATCAATCAACAGGCGTTACACAAAAAGGACTACCGGGGGCGCACCACGGGCCAAGCCCGTCCGGGCGCAGGGCCTGGACGGTATCGTTCGCAGTGTCCCCACACTGCCTGTCAGCGCGCTCGCCACTCTCCCAAACGCCCCCGCAAGCGGGCCGCGCACTGGCTGTGTAACTGGCTGACCCGCGATTCGCTGACCCCCAGGACCTCACCGATTTCCTTGAGGTTCAGCTCTTCGTCGTAGTACAGCGCCAACACCAGTCGCTCACGCTCCGGCAAATTGGCTATCGCGTCCGCCAGCGCGCTCTGGAAGCGTTCATCTTCCAGGTCCCGTGACGGTTCGAGATGGGCACTCGCGCCGTCCTCGTGCAGCCCTTCATGTTCGCCATCCTGCAAAAGGTCGTCGAAACTGAACAGCCGGCTGCCCAAGGTATCGTTCAAAATCCCGTAGTAATCGTCGAGACTCAATTGGAGTTCGGCCGCAACTTCATGATCTTTAGCGTCGCGACCGGTTTTTGCTTCAATTGAGCGAATTGCGTCACTCACCATCCGCGTATTGCGGTGCACTGATCGCGGCGCCCAATCACCTTTACGCACTTCATCGAGCATGGCCCCACGGATACGGATACCCGCGTATGTCTCGAAACTCGCGCCCTTGCTCGCGTCGTACTTGGTCGACACTTCAAGCAGGCCGATCATCCCGGCCTGGATCAAGTCCTCGACCTGCACGCTGGCAGGCAAGCGCGCCAGCAGGTGATAGGCAATGCGCTTGACCAGGGGCGCATAGCGCTCGATCAATTCGACTTGACTGTCACGTGCCGACTTCTTGTAAAGGTTGTAGCCGCTGGCTGTCATAGCACCGGTCCTGCGCTCGTCTGATGCACCAATCGCTCGACGAAAAACTCCAGATGCCCCCGGGGATTGGCGGGCAACGGCCAGGTATCGACCTTCTGGGCAATAGCCTTGAACGCCAATGCGCACTTCGAACGAGGGAACGCTTCATAGACCGCACGCTGCTTTTGCACGGCCTTGCGCACACACTCGTCGTAAGGAACTGCGCCAACGTATTGTAAGGCGACATCGAGGAAGCGATCCGTGACCTTGGTCAACTTGGCGAACAGATTCCGCCCTTCCTGCGGGCTTTGGGCCATGTTGGCCAGCACGCGGAAGCGGTTCATGCCGTAGTCGCGGTTGAGCAGTTTGATCAGGGCGTAGGCGTCGGTGATCGAGGTGGGTTCGTCGCACACCACCAGCAACACTTCCTGGGCTGCGCGCACGAAGCTGACCACCGACTCGCCGATCCCGGCGGCGGTGTCGATCACCAGCACGTCGAGGTTGTCGCCGATGTCGCTGAACGCCTGAATCAGGCCGGCATGTTGCGCCGGGCTCAGGTGCACCATGCTCTGGGTGCCGGAAGCGGCCGGCACGATGCGAATCCCGCCGGGGCCTTGCAACAGTACGTCGCGCAGCTCACAGCGGCCTTCAATCACATCGGCCAGGGTATGTTTGGGCGTCAGTCCCAGCAGAACGTCGACGTTCGCCAGCCCCAGGTCAGCATCCAGCAGCATGACGCGACGGCCAAGCTCTGCCAGGGCCAGGGACAAATTCACTGACACGTTAGTTTTCCCGACGCCACCTTTGCCGCCGGTCACCGCGATCACCTGTACGGGATGCATGCTGCCCATTTTATTTCTTTACCTTGTCTTGCTTAGACGCAGGCTACATAAGTTGGCCGCGCGAACTGCTGGCAGGCCATCGATGTAGATACTTTTCACTGTCATTTTTAAATAGAAAGCCATGATGCCTCAGCCAACTCGCTTGTTCGGGCTGTGGTAGAGGTCAGCAAACATGTCAGCCATAGCTTCCTCACTGGGTTCTTCCTGCATTTGCACGCTGACAGCCCGGCTGACCAACTGATGACGGCGCGGCAGATGCAGATCATCCGGGATCCGCGGCCCGTCGGTCAGGTAGGCGACCGGTAATTCATGACTGATTGCCAGGCTCAATACTTCGCCCAGGCTTGCCGTCTCATCCAGTTTAGTCAGGATGCAACCCGCCAGCCCGCAGCGCTTGTAGCTGTGGTAGGCGGCGGTCAATACCTGCTTCTGGCTGGTAGTGGCAAGCACCAAATAGTTTCTGGATTTGATCCCGCGCCCGGCCAGGCTTTCCAGTTGCATGCGCAGGGCCGGGTCGCTGGCTTGCAGGCCGGCGGTGTCGATCAGCACCACGCGCTTGCGCAGCAATGGGTCGAGGGCGTTGGCCAGGGACTGGCCCGGGTCGACGTGGGTCACCGGCACATTGAGGATACGGCCCAGGGTCTTGAGTTGTTCCTGGGCGCCGATGCGGTAGCTGTCCATGCTCACCAGCGCGATGTTCTGGGCGCCGTACTTGAGCACGTAACGTGCGGCCAGCTTGGCCAGGGTGGTGGTCTTGCCCATGCCGGCCGGGCCGACCATGGCAATCACACCGCCTTCTTCCAGGGGTTCGATTTCCGGGGTGACGATCATCCGCGCCAGGTGGGCCAGGAGCATGCGCCAGGCCTGGCGAGGCTCTTCAATTTGCGTGGTCAGTTGCAGCAGGTCGCGGGACAACGGGCCGGACAGGCCAATGCGTTGCAGGCGACGCCACAGGTTGGCCTGTTGTGGCTGGCTGCCCTGCAACTGGTTCCAGGCCAGCGAACCCAGCTGCACTTCCAGCAGTTCACGCAGGCCGTTGAGTTCGAAGCGCATCGAGTCGAACACCCGCTGGTCTACCGCCGGCGCCGGGGCTGGCGCAGCAGGACGCGGTGGTTCAACAAAAGTCGGCTCTACCAGCGGCTCGGACGCGGTCAACGGCAGCCCGGCAAACAGCTGGCGATTGGTGGAGGCGTCGCTGTCGCCACGCATGCTCAGTTCAGCCTGGGCCGAGACAATGCGCGAAGCGGTCTTGCGCAGCTCGTCTTCCAGTTCCATGTTCGGCACGCGCGGCGCCAGGGCCGAGGGTTTGTAATCCAGGGCAGCCGTCAGCTCCACACCGCCGGCAATACGACGGTTACCGATAATCGCAGCGTCGGCGCCCAACTCATCACGTACCAGTTTCATGGCCTGACGCATATCGGCGGCGAAAAAACGCTTCACTTGCATATCCCACTACCTCAGCCGTTGGGCCCTACTGTCGCGACGATAGTCACTTGCTTATTGTCAGGAATTTCCTGGTAAGCCAATACGTGCAAATTCGGTATAGCCAGGCGTCCAAACCGCGACAACATCGCCCGGACGGGGCCAGCCACCAGCAGGATCACCGGATGGCCTTCCATTTCCTGGCGCTGCGCGGCCTCGATCAACGAACGTTGCAGCTTCTCTGCCATGCTTGGCTCCAGCAACACGCCCTCATCAGCGCCCTGCCCAGCCTTCTGAATACTATTGAGCAATATTTGTTCCAACCTTGGTTCCAAGGTGATAACAGGCAGCTCGGAGTCAAGCCCTACAATGCTTTGGACGATTGCACGCGACAATCCGACGCGCACTGCGGCCACCAGGGCGGCAGTATCTTGACTCTTGGCGGCATTGTTGGCGATAGCTTCGGCAATGCTGCGAATGTCCCGCACCGGCACCTGCTCGGCCAACAGCGCTTGCAGCACCTTGAGCAGTTGCGAGGTGGACAGCACACCCGGTACCAGCTCTTCGGCGAGTTTTGGCGAGGCCTTGGCCAGCAATTGCAAGAGTTGCTGGACTTCTTCGTGGCCAATCAGCTCGTGGGAGTGCTTGTACAGAATCTGGTTGAGGTGGGTGGCGACCACAGTGCTGGCGTCGACCACGGTGTAGCCCAGCGACTGCGCCTGGCTGCGCTGGCTGATTTCGATCCATACCGCTTCCAGGCCAAAAGCCGGATCTTTGGCGGTAATCCCGTTGAGGCTGCCAAACACCTGGCCCGGGTTGATCGCCAGTTCGCGGTCCGGGTAGATCTCGGCCTCGGCCAGAATCACCCCCATCAGGGTCAGGCGGTAGGCGCTCGGGGCCAGGTCGAGGTTGTCGCGAATGTGCACGGTGGGCATCAGGAAGCCCAGGTCCTGGGACAACTTCTTGCGCACACCCTTGATCCGCGCCAGCAATTGCCCGCCCTGGTTGCGATCCACCAGGGGAATCAGGCGGTAGCCGACTTCCAGGCCGATCATGTCGATCGGGGTCACGTCGTCCCAGCCCAGCTCCTTGGTTTCCAGGGCGCGGGCCGGCGATGGCAGCAGTTCCTGCTGGCGCGCCACTTCCTGCTGGGCAATCACCTTGATGTTGTTTTGTTTTTTCCAGAACAGGTAGGCACCGCCGGCGGCCATGGCGGCCATACTCAGGAACGAGACATGGGGCATGCCCGGCACGATGCCCATGATCGCCATGATGCCTGCCGCCACCGCCAGCGCCTTGGGCGAGGCAAACATCTGCCGGCTGATCTGCTTGCCCATGTCTTCGGAGCCCGAAGCACGGGTCACCATGATCGCCGCAGCTGTAGATAACAACAGTGATGGCAATTGCGCCACTAAACCGTCACCGATGGTCAGCAGGGCGTAAACCTTGCCGGCGTCGCCGAAGGTCATGCCGTGCTGGAAGATGCCGACCGCCATGCCGCCGATCAGGTTGATAAACAGAATCAACAGGCCGGCGATGGCGTCGCCGCGCACGAATTTGCTGGCACCGTCCATGGAACCGTAGAACTCGGCTTCCTGGGCGACTTCAAGGCGACGGGCCTTGGCCTGGTTCTGGTCGATCAGGCCGGCGTTGAGGTCGGCGTCGATCGCCATCTGCTTGCCGGGCATCGCGTCGAGGGTAAAACGCGCGCTCACCTCGGAAATCCGCCCGGCGCCCTTGGTCACGACCACAAAGTTGATGATCATCAAGATCGCAAAAACCACGATACCGACCACGTAGTTACCGCCGATCACCACCTCGCCGAAGGCCTGGATCACCTTGCCCGCGGCGGCGTGGCCGTCCTGGCCGTGGAGCATCACCACCCGGGTGGAAGCCACGTTAAGCGCCAGCCGCAGCAGGGTGGCGATCAGCAGGATGGTCGGGAATACCGCGAAATCCAGCGGCCGCAGGGCGTATACGCACACCAGCAACACGACGACCGACAGCGCAATGTTGAAGGTGAAGAACACATCCAGCAGGAACGGCGGCATCGGCAACATCATCATTGCCAGCATCACCAGCAACAACAACGGCACACCCAGATTGCCTCGCGAGAGGTCAGTCAGGGTGCCACGGGCCGTGCTGAGCATTTGAGAGCGATCCACCGGTATTCCTCGTTTCCTTGAAGCAAACTTTTGACGCCGGGAAGCGTCCTGGAGGCGGTATTGCAAGAAGCCTTCCAACTTTTGCTTGAGGAAGCAGATCGTTCCGGCGGCCAGCAACGACATACCGCCGCGTGCACATCACCTGTGGCGAGGGAGCTTGCTCCCGCTGGGCTGCGCAGCAGCCCCGGAACGGCTTGCGCGCTTTGCCTGAATCACCGCGGTAGCTTTATTGGGGGCGCTTCGCACCCCAGCGGGAGCAAGCTCCCTCGCCACGCTGATTGTGGTAGCGCCCTCGCCGGCGACTTACACGGTGCGAGATGCAATTGCGGGAACGCTCAGGGGGATTTTTGTTGTTTGGGCGGACGCCTTCGCGAGCAAGCCCGCTCCCACATTTGACCGCGTTTATACGGGATATACACGGTCAAATGTGGGAGCGGGCTTGCTCGCGAAGAGGCCAGGAGGGACGCTACAAAATCAGGAATCCCGACGCAAATCCGGCGGAATCGGCAGGTCCTTCAGCGGATCCGGCCGCTTGCCCTTGCCCGCCCGGTACTGGCGGATCTGATACACGTACGCCAACACCTGAGCCACCGCCAGATACAACCCGGCCGGAATTTCCTGATCCAGGTCGGTGGAGTAGAAGATCGACCGCGCCAACTCCGGCGATTCCAGCAGCAGGATGTCATTGGCTACCGCAATCTCGCGGATTTTCAACGCCGTGAAATCACTGCCCTTGGCCAGCAACATCGGCGCCCCACCCTTCTCCGGGTCGTACTTGAGCGCCACGGCGTAGTGGGTCGGGTTGGTGATGACCACATCGGCATCGGGCACCGAGGCCATCATCTTGCGCTGGGACATCTCGCGCTGCAGCTGGCGAATCCGCTGCTTGACCTCGGGCCGGCCTTCCTGGTCCTTGTGCTCGTCGCGCACTTCCTGCTTGGTCATCAGCAGTTTCTTGTGGCTTTCCCACAGCTGGATCGGCGCATCCACCGCAGCAATGAGGATCAGCCCGCAGGCCATCCACAGCGAACTCCAGCCCACCACTTGCACACTGTGGATGATCGCCAGCTCGATCGGCTCATGGGCGATGCGCAGCAGGTCGTCGATGTCGGACGACAACACCGTCAACGCCACAAACAGGATCAGGATGAACTTGGCCAAGGCCTTGAGCAGTTCCACCAGGGCCTTGGTGGAAAACATCCGCTTGAGCCCGGCCGCCGGGTTCATCCGGCTGAATTTGGGCGCCAGGCTGCCGGCGGCAAACAGCCAGCCGCCGAGGGAAATCGGGCCGATCAGGGCCGCCAGCAACAAGGTGATGAGGATCGGCTGCACCGCGAGGATCGCGATCTTGCCCGAGTGCAGCAGGTACAAGCCCATGGCCCCCGGGCTCAGCAGCACGTCGCGGGGCAGGGAGAAATTCAGGCGCATCAACTCCATCAGGTCCAGGGCCAGGCCACCGCCGTAGATCAGCAGGCCGCCGGAACCGGCGAGCATGATCGCCAGGGTGTTGAGCTCTTTGGAGCGGGCAATCTCGCCCTTTTCCCGGGAGTCCTTTTTACGTTTCTCCGTGGGGTCTTCTGTCTTGTCCTGGCCACTCTCGCTCTCGGCCATGGCTTACCGCGCCCGCGCCAAGTCACGTAAAAACTGCAAGGCGTCGGTCGCCAGCGGTTGATACTGATTGAGAATGTCAGCCATGCCGACCCAGAAAATCCCCATGCCCAGCACCAGGGTCAACGGGAAACCGATGGAGAAGATGTTCAACTGCGGCGCCGCCCGGGTCATCACGCCAAAGGCGATGTTGACCACCAGCAGCGCAGTGATCGCCGGCAATACCAGCAGCAGGGATGCACCGAGCACCCAGCTCAAGCGCCCCACCAGCTCCCAGAAATGATTGACCACCAACCCGCTGCCCACCGGCAAGGTGGTGAAACTTTCGGTCATCACCTCGAACACCACCAGGTGGCCGTTCATGGCCAGGAACAGCAAGGTCACCAGCATCGTCAGGAATTGCCCGATCACCGCCACCGACACGCCGTTGGTAGGGTCGACCATGGACGCGAAGCCCATGCCCATCTGGATCGAGATGATTTGCCCGGCGATCACGAAGGCCTGGAAGAACAGCGTCAGGGAGAAGCCCAGCAAGGCGCCGATGATGATTTGCTCGGCGATCAGCATCATTGCACTGAGGTCCAGGGCATTCACCGGTGGCATCGGCGGCAAGCCCGGCACGATGACCACGGTGATCGCCACCGCGAAATACAGGCGGATGCGCCGTGGTACCAGGGTGGTGCCGAACACCGGCATGGTCATCAGCACGGCCGTGACCCGGAACAACGGCAGGATGAACGAGGCCACCCAGGTGCTGATCTGGGTGTCGGTCAAGGCCAGCATCGAATTCACGGGGTCAGCCGATCAACTGCGGAATACTGCCGTACAGCTGCAGGATGTATTCCATGAAGGTTTGCACCAGCCACGGGCCGGCGACGATCAGGGTGATCAGCATCACCAGCAGGCGCGGCAAAAAGCTCAGGGTCTGTTCGTTGATCTGGGTCGCGGCCTGGAACATCGCCACCAACAGGCCCACCAACAGGCTCGGCACCACCAGCACGGCGACCATCATGGTGGTCAGCCACAGGGCTTCGCGAAACAGGTCGACTGCTACTTCTGGCGTCATGGCCTACACCCCACCGAAACTGCCGGCCAGGGTGCCGATAATCAGCGCCCACCCGTCCACCAACACAAACAGCATGATCTTGAACGGCAGCGAAATGATCAGCGGCGACAGCATCATCATACCCATGGCCATCAGCACACTCGCCACGACGAGGTCGATGATCAGGAACGGAATGAAGATCATGAAGCCGATCTGGAACGCGGTCTTCAACTCCGAGGTCACGAACGCCGGCACCAGGATGGTCAGCGGCGCCATGTCGGGGCTGGCGATGTCGGTACGCTTGGACAACCGCACAAACAACTCGAGGTCGCTGGAGCGCGTCTGCGACAGCATGAAATCCTTGATCGGGCCCTGGGCCTTGTCGATCGCATCCTGGGCGGTCATTTTCTCCGCCAGGTACGGTTGCAGGGCTTGCTGGTTCACCTTGTCGAACACCGGCGCCATGATGAACAGCGTCAGGAACAGCGCCATGCCGGTGAGGATCTGGTTCGACGGCGTCTGTTGCAGGCCGAGGGCCTGACGCAGGATCGAGAACACGATGATGATGCGGGTGAAGCTGGTCATCAGCATCACGAACGCGGGGATGAAGCTCAGCGCGGTCATGATCAGCAGGATCTGCAGGCTGACCGAATACTCCTGCGCGCCCGCCGCGTTAGTGCCCAGGGTGATCGCCGGGATCGACAACGGGTCTGCTGCGTACGCCAGCGGCGCTGCCAGCAACAGCATGAGCGTCAATAAAACGCGCATTACTTCTTATCCTTCTGATCCTTGCCCAGCAACTCCATGAGGCGCTGGGCGAATTCCGGCGTGGCCGCTTGGGTCTGGGCCACTTCCACAGGCGACTTGAGCACGTGCAACGGGGTGATGCGACCGGGGGTGATGCCCAGCAGGATCTGCTCGTCGCCGACCTGCACCAGCACCAGCCTGTCCCGCGGGCCAAGGGCGCGTGAACCCACCAGCTCGATGACCTGGGCATTGCCCGGGCCGATGCGCTGCACGCGGCGCAGCACCCAGGCGAGCACGAAGATCAGCCCCACCACCAGCAACAACCCCAGCACCAACTGGGTGAGTTGCCCGCCCACACCGCTGCCAAGCGCAGGCGCAGCCGCCTGGGCAACCGGTTCTGCTGCCATTACGCTCAAGGGCAGCGTCGATAACAGTCCTACCAATGAGCGCTTCATATCAACGCAACTTCTTGATGCGTTCGCTCGGGCTGATCACGTCGGTCAGGCGGATGCCGAACTTCTCGTTGACCACCACCACTTCGCCATGGGCGATCAGCGTGCCGTTGACCAGCACGTCCAGCGGCTCGCCGGCCAGGCGGTCCAGCTCGATCACCGACCCCTGGTTGAGCTGCAGCAGGTTGCGGATGTTGATTTCGGTGCTGCCGACTTCCATGGAGATCGACACCGGGATGTCGAGGATCACGTCCAGGTTCGGACCGTCGAGGGTCACCGGGTCATTGTTCTTCGGCACGCTGCCGAACTCTTCCATGGGAAGGCGGTTGCCAACCGGTGCAGTGGCCGCATCGGCCGCCAGCAGTGCATCGATATCGTCCTGGCCGACATCGCCGGTTTCTTCCAGGGCAGCCGCCCACTCGTCAGCCAGGGCCTGGTCTTCGGCGGAAGTGTTTTCGTGTTCGGTAGCCATTACATGTCCTCGGCGGAGCAGAAATTAAGGTGGATCAGCGACGGTTGATCGGTTCGATCACTTGCAACGCCAGGTTGCCTTTGTGAGAACCGAGCTTGACCTTGAACGACGGCACGCCGTTGGCGCGCATGATCAGTTCTTCCGGCAAGTCGACGGGAATCACATCCCCCGGCTGCATGTGCAAAATATCCCGCAAACGCAGCTGGCGACGGGCCACGGTGGCGCTCAGGGGTACGTCGACGTCCAGCAGGTCTTCGCGCAGGGCTTTCACCCAGCGTTCGTCCTGGTCGTCGAGGTCGGACTGGAAACCGGCATCGAGCATTTCGCGCACCGGCTCGATCATCGAGTACGGCATGGTCACGTGCAGGTCGCCGCCGCCGCCATCGAGTTCGATGTGGAAGGTGGAGACCACAATGGCTTCGCTGGGGCCGACGATGTTGGCCATGGCCGGGTTCACTTCCGAGTTGATGTACTCGAAATTGACTTCCATGATCGCCTGCCAGGCTTCCTTCAAGTCGATGAAGGCCTGCTCCAGCACCATGCGCACCACCCGCAACTCGGTCGGGGTGAATTCACGGCCTTCGATCTTGGCGTGACGGCCATCGCCGCCGAAGAAGTTGTCCACCAGCTTGAACACCAGCTTGGCGTCGAGGATGAACAGCGCGGTGCCGCGCAGCGGCTTGATCTTCACCAGGTTGAGGCTGGTGGGCACGTACAGCGAGTGCACGTACTCACCGAACTTCATCACCTGCACGCCGCCCACTGCCACGTCCGCCGAGCGGCGCAGCATGTTGAACATGCTGATACGGGTGTAACGGGCAAAACGCTCGTTGATCATTTCCAGGGTCGGCATGCGTCCACGGACGATGCGATCCTGGCTGGTCAGGTCGTAGCTTTTGACGCTGCCGGGCTCGGCAGCCATTTCGGTCTGTACCAGACCATCGTCGACGCCATGGAGCAGCGCATCGATTTCATCCTGGGACAGCAGGTCCTGCACGGCCATGTCGTGATCCTACTGCAATACGAAATTAGTGAAGAGCACCTGCTCGATCACCGGTTTGCCGACTTCCTTCTGGGCCACTTCCTGCACGCTGGCAGTGACCTTCTGGCGCAGCATTTCCTGGCCCACCGGGGTGGCGAGGGTGTCGAAGGGTTGGGCGGAAAACAGCATCACCAGGTTGTTGCGGATCACTGGCATGTGCACCTTGAGGGCATCCAGGTCTGCCTGGTTACGCGCCAGCAGGGTAATGCTCACCTGCAGGTAGCGTTGACGGCCGTTCTGATTGAAGTTGGCGACAAACGCCGGCAGCATCGGCTCGAAGATTGCCGGTTGCTTGACGTTGGGGTTGACCTCGGCCGTGGCGGCCGGTTTGCTCTGGGCACTGTGCATAAAGTACCAGGTAGCCCCCACGGACAGGCCGATCGCCAGCAACAAGGCCAGGACAATCAGCAGGATAAGCTTGAGCTTGCCCTTGCCTGCGGGTGCTTTTGCTGCGTCGTCGCTCTTCGCCATGCCAATAATCCGTCACTATTCTGGGATTCATAGTTCTGGGGAAAGGCAAGAGCAAGTGTTATGCCAGAGTTGTCAGTTCGGTCACGGTTTCGCCGACACTGCAAAACCAATGTGGGAGCGGGCTTGCTCGCGAAAGCGGTGGATCAGCACCTGTAACGGTGACTGACACTCCGTATTCGCGAGCAAGCCCGCTCCCACATTTTGATCATCGCCAGGCCTCGGATCAGGCGTAGTAGTCCACGGCACTGGAGCCAATCACCGACTGCACCACCGGCGCGGCCACTTCAGCCACCTCACCGATACCGCCGCCATCAACCCCATCACCCCGCCCGCCACTGCCGCTGACGCCGCGAGCCTGGTTCTGCTGTTGCTGGTCCTGCTGCCCCTGCCAGCCACGGGACTGGTCCGACACGTTGACGTCGACCTGGCCCATGCCCTGCTGGGCAAACATCTCCCGCAGGCGGCCCGACTGGCTTTCCAGGGCTTCACGCACCACCGCATGGCCGCTCATGAAGGTGACTTGCGCCTGCTGGTCGGCGGACATCTTCACGCTGATGTCCAGGCGCCCCAGCTCAGCGGGCTGCAACTGGATCTCTGCCGACTTGAGGTTGGCGCTGGACAGGTACATGACCCGGTTCACCACCTCATCGGTCCAGCCACTCTGGTGCATGGCCAATGGCGCGTTGGCCACCGGCGGCAGGGCATTCGCAGTTTTCGGCGTGGCAGCCTGGGTCAGCGCGGCGAGGCGGTTGGCGAAGTCATCGACACGGGTGTCGCTGCTGGCGTCCTTCAAATCCTTGAGGCCGCCGTCGATCAGACCGGCAAAGGCTTTGTCGCCGCCCTGGTCGGTGCTGTCCTTGGACGCTTGCTGGTCGACCATATTGGCCAGGCCTGTGACGAAGTTTTGCGCGGCGGTCGGCTGATCCTGGGTCGGGGCCGGGGCGGTTTTTGCCGGGGCCTGGCTGCTGGCGGACACGTGTCCGCCCTGCTCCATGGCCAGGCGCACGGCGGGCATTGCATCCAGCGGATCGGCCTCGGGATCGAAGGCGGGCTTGGCGTCGTCGGTCGCGGCAATCGGTGGCGCCACGACTGGCTGGTTCTTGTCATCCTTCGCGGTGGCCGGCGTCGGGGTCTCGACGGGCGCCGGCGTAGCGGGGACGGGGACAGGGACTACCGCGGCTATCAGCGCCGGGTCTACGGCGGGGTCGACCGGAGGTTGCTGGGCCAGGGACGGATCGTCTGCCGGGGCATCGTCGTCTGACTTGGCGGTGGTGTCCGGGGTGTCCGCCTTGGCCGGCGGGTTGGCAGGCAAAGTCTTGCCGTTATCGGCAACCGATGGGGTACCGGCGGCAGGCTTGTCGTTGTTGGCGACGGGCTTGGGGCTGTTGTCCGCAGGCTTGTCGCGGGTGGATTTGATGGGGGTGTCGGCAGGTTTTGCCGCCGGCGCAGGGGCCTGGTTGGCGAACACCTGAGCGAAGCCCGGGGCCTTGTCCCGCGGGTTCGCAGCCACTGCCGGTGGATTGGCAGCGGGCGCTTGAGGCTTGGCCGCAAGGGCTGCCTGAAGGAGCGAATTCGGGGTGATTGCCATAGTCAAGAGTCTCCGCCGCACAGGGGTCGAGGGTGCGGTAACAGGAGGTAGAGCAAGAGTTGGGCCAGGTTTTGGTTTAAGGGTGTATATCCGTTATTTGGGTGAGGGCTTGTATGGGGTCTTGAGTGTTGAAGAGCAAAAGCAACAGCCAAATCAAAAGCGGGCA
>NZ_JACARS010000036.1:32936-33499 GCF_013386485.1 Pseudomonas sp. P7758
AACCATAAGCCGCCATTACCGAAGAAACGGACATACACACCAAAAGCGTCAGAGCTGAAACCGCCCCCGCTCATGCTCATACAACGGCCGCACCAGCGCGAATTCATGGTCAATCTCATCCACCAACTGCGCCAAATCCGCAACCACAGGCTTGGCGGACTTATCCTCGAGCAACTGACAAAGCTCAGCCAACCGCACCGCCCCAAGATTACCGCTACTCCCCTTGAAGCTATGCGCAATCCGCCCAAGCGCCTTGGCATCATCCCGAGCCCGGCGCAACGCCTCTACCCGCTTTTGCGAGTCATCGAGAAAAGTGTCGAGCAGCTTCGGATACTCGCCCTCCATGACCTCCTGCAAGCCAGTCAGCACATCGGGGTCCAGATGAATCTCTGCCACTTGTTCGCTCCTTGATCAAGAATCGGCGGATTATGCCAGAGCCTTCCATGAAAACTCCACGCACACACACCGCCCGCCGTCAGACCAGCCTACATCGCTGCTCAACTGGCGCACCAGGCTCAATCCCCTACCAGACAGACGGTCAACATCCAGCGGCCTGGCCAGCA